>CAZPIR010000234.1:528-6449 GCA_964586085.1 uncultured Anaerolineaceae bacterium
TGATCACGTATTGATGCACTTTATAAATTGCCGCGAGAAATTCTGGATTTGCCGCCGCGTAACCGACACGCCAGCCGGTCATCGCGTAATCCTTGGAAAAGCCGCCAAGCAAAACTGTGCGGTCGCGCATTCCCGGCAACGCCGCAAAACAAACATGCTCGACGCCGTAGACGAGTCGGTCGTAAATTTCATCCGAGTAAACAACCAGGTCGTATTTGTCGGCGATCTGGGCGACCTCAAGCATTCGTTCGCGGGTCATCACGGCGCCGGTTGGATTATTGGGATAACCGATCAACAACGCTTTGGTGCGCGGTGTGATTGCGCGTTCGAGCGCTTCGGCAGTGACCTGGAAATCGTCTTCGACGCGTGTTTCGACGACGACCGGCACGCCGCCGGCAAACATCACGGCTGGCTTGTATGCGACGAAACAAGGTTCGGGCACAATCACTTCATCGCCCGGATCAATTGTAGCGAGGATCGCGCAGTGCAATGCTTCGGAGACGCCGACGGTCAAGATCAATTCGTTTGCCGGATCATAACTGACCGTGTAATGTTTTTCGAGATGATCGGAGAGGGCGTGGCGCAATTCAATCGTCCCGGCATTCGAGGTGTATTTGGTCTCGCCGTTTTCGATGGAGGCAATGCCGGCACGCCGCACACGTTCGGGCGTCACAAAATCCGGCTCGCCGATGCCGAGCGAGATAACGTCATCCATCGTCGCGGCGATGTCAAAAAACCGGCGAATGCCGGAAGGAGGAACGGACTGAACTCGTTTTGAAATTTGCATGATTGAGGATTGGAAATTGGAAGTTGGAGTTTGGACGTTAGATGTCCAACATCCAACGTCCAATTTCCAATTTCTATAATAATTCGTTCACGGCGGTTGTTGGCAAACCAAATGCTTCGCCAACCGCCGCATAAGTAATTTGTCCCTTGTACACATTCACGCCACGCGCGAGCACGGGATCGCTTTTGATCGCTTTATCAAATCCCAGGTTCGCAAGTTTGAGCGCGTACGGCAGAGTTGCGTTCGATAACGCGTACGTCGAAGTGCGCGGGACGGCGCCCGGCATATTCGTCACGCCGTAATGAATCACACCATCTACCACGTACGTTGGGTTTGTGTGCGTGGTCGGACGAATCGTTTCGACCGAGCCGCCCTGGTCAATCGCCACGTCCACGATGACACTGCCCGGCGTCATGCCCGTGACCATTTCGCGCGTCACGAGTTTCGGCGCCTTGGCTCCCTTGACGAGCACGGCGCCAACAACCACGTCCGCAAATTTCACGGCTTCGGCGATGTTGAACGGATTCGAGGCAAGTGTCGTGAGCGAGCCGTGCAAAACTTCGCTGAGATAGCGCAAGCGATTCAGGTCTTTGTCAATGATCGTCACGTCCGCGCCCATGCCGAGCGCAACCTTCGCCGCCGCGGTGCCGACCACGCCGCCGCCGACAATCACCACATCGGCGGGACGCACGCCGGGAACGCCGCCCATCAACTTGCCGCGCCCGCCATTTGTCTTTTCGAGATAGTGCGCCGCGATTTGAATGGACATTTTGCCGGCAACCTCGCTCATCGGTGTGAGCAAGGGCAATGAACTATCCGCCAGTTCGACTGTTTCGTACGCGACGCTCTTGACGTGTTTAGCCATCAACTCGTGCGTGAGTTTTTCTTCGGCGGCGAGATGCAGGTACGTGAACAACAACAAATCTTGACGGAGCAAGGGATACTCGGACACGAGCGGTTCCTTGACTTTGATGACCATCTCGGCGCGATTCCACGTATCTTCGTGCGTCGCGACGATTTCCGCGCCGGCTTGCGCGTATTCTTCATTAGTAAACCCGCTACCTTCGCCGGCGTTACGCTCGACGAGCACTTTGTGCCCAGCCACAACCAGCGAGTGCACGCCGCCCGGCGTGCAGGACACGCGATTTTCCTTGTCCTTGATTTCTTTAGGGACACCAATAATCATTTTCAAATTCTCCTTGATAGTTTAATGACCGTTTTCGGTGGTTGGCGCCGTTTCGATTTCCGACGAGTCGCCGACGTTCATGCGTTGGAAGGAGCAACGCACACGCGCATCCTTGCCGATGAGCGACGATTCGAGCACGCGGTTTTCGATGAACGCGCCTTCGCTGATGATGCAATCGCGCAAAATCGAATTTTCGATGATGGCGTCTTCGGAAACGGACACATTCGGTCCGATGATCGAGTTGCGAATTTGCGCGCGGTCGCTGATGTACACCGGCGGCAAAATGACCGAGCCTTCAATTTTGGGATCATTGTTTTGTTTGCTGACGAGGTAGCGATTCGTTTTCAAAATCGCTTCGGGCGTGCCGCAATCTTCCCAGACCGGAATCGTTTCCACTTCGAGGCGCGCGCCGCCTTCAATCATCAATTGCATCGCATCGGCGAGAAAGTATTCGCCTTTGGTCTTGATGTCGCGTGTGATCAGTTCGTCAATCGAGTGCATGATGCCGCGCCAATCGCGGAAATAGTACACGCCGACGACGGCGAGATTGGAAATTGGTGTGGATGGTTTTTCCACAAACTTGGTCACATAACCATCTTGCAATAACGCGACGCCGAAACGACGCGGGTCGGCAACCTCGCGCACGTAAATCAAGCCATCGCCCTTGACGCGACCGAGCCGCGTGAAATCGGTTTCCCAGATCGTGTCGCCGAAAATAATCAACACGTCCTGATCAATAAATTCTTTGGCGAGATGAATCGCATGCGCTTGACCTTTCATCTCGGTCTGTTCGACGAAACGCGCGCGCATGTTGGGATACTGGGTTGCCACGTACTTTTGAATTTGATCGCCGAGGTAGCCGACGATAAAAATCGTTTCTTCGAGGTGCAGTTCGTCAAGACTGTCCAGGATGTGACCGAGGACGGGTTTGCCTGCGACAGGGACGAGGGGTTTGGGTTTGCTGTAGGTGTGTGGACGAAGACGCGTGCCGAGACCGGCAAGCAAGATGATTGACTTCATGGTCAACTCCTTTTGTGGGAATAGCGTCGGGGCTAGGACTTGCCAGCGACGACGATGGCAAATTCGCCTTTGAATAAATTTTTTTCAAAGTGAGCAACGATTTCGCTCAAGGTGCCGCGCACGATTTTTTCGTTCGGCGTGGTCAACTCGCACGCGACCATCGCGAAACGTTCCGCGCCGAGCGCATCGCGTAAATCGGCGAGCACTGTTGCGAGACGGTACGGCGCATCGAGTACGATCCAAGTATCACGTTCGTCTTTGAGCCGGCGCAACGCGGCGCGGCGCGCGTCGGTTTTGACCGGCAACATGCCGACAAAACGAAAGTGTTCGAGCGGCAGTCCGCTGACGACGAGTGCGGCAAGCACGGACGACGCGCCGGGCACCGCTGTCACCGGCACGCGCGCCGCAATCGCTTGCGCGACCAGCCGCGACCCAGGATCGGCGAGCAGTGGTGTGCCGTGATCGGAAATCAGCGCGAGATGATCGCCGTGTTTCAATCGTTCGATCAAGTCCGGCACGAGCGCGCGTTCGGTGTGCTCGTTGAGTTCGAGCAGTTCATTTTCGATCTGGTAAAATTTCAAGAGCCGCGCGCCTTGACGCCGCTCTTCACAAATCACTGCTTTTGCTTCGCGCAGAACGCGCAAGGCACGCAGAGTCATATCATCGGGGTTGCCGATGGGTGTCGAGACGATGGAGAGCATGATTAGCGATTCTACCCCCGCTTGCAAATCGTGTCAAAAGACTCTGGTCAGCGCCCAGAAACACGCGACGGCGATTAAACTGCCTGCGAGGCTGGCAATGAAATTCACGCCATCGTTATCAAGCCAATGCCAGCCACGAAGCAAGCGTGTTGCATGACCGCACCGATGCGCGCGCGACTCGGTTTCTTTTTGGTCGTGGTCGCAAAAGTAAATCGCTTGCACGGTCGCACCGAGCAGTGAATCGAATAGCGAGCCGAGCAAGCCGGCGACGGCGGATGCGACAATCAATAATTGCGAATCGAGAATTGATAATTGCGAATTTGGAATTGCGAATTGCACGAGCCCGATCAACAATGCTCCGCAAAACGCGACGAGTGTACCCAGCGAGGTGACGCCACCACTCGTGCCGACCGGGACAATGCGGAAGGTTGTGATTAAACGCGGCGGTGATTTGCTGAGCACGCCAAGTTCAGTTGCCCACGTGTCCGCGTTCACGGTCGCCATTGCGCCGACAAACGTAACGAACCAGAGTGGATGTGGATTGAGTGCGTATGCGAGCGCGATCAATGTGCCCGCGCCGCCGTTTGCAATCACTTGTCCCAGGTCGCGGCGATGTCCTTTTTGAAATTTTTCAGCGAGCGGTTCCTTGGCGCGTTCCTTGTAATGTGAAAGTGCGGAGGAAGAAATAAAAAATGCGACGAGCAGAATACCCCACGCGAGTCCGCCGACGCCAAAGACGAGTGTGCCAGCAATCATCGCGCCAAACGCGCCGCCCGGCGACAACGAGCCGCGCCAGTACGCGAGTGTTGCAATGCTCGCGCTCAACAGCAAGCCAAGCAAAATGGTGAACAGGTTCAATAAATTCCGCCGACAGTGCTAATCGCGGCGAACCACATGAGCAATTCGGCGATTAACGCGCCCGCGCCTAACAATAGTGCCGCCGCGCGTTGCCAGCGATGCATTAGCACACCCAGCCCGGCGTTCAACACAAAAATAATCAGCCCAATGATCGGCAAACCAAAAATTCCGCTCTTGCTTTCAATGCGGTCGGGCAGACCCGATGCATCGAAATGCAGAGGCAGGGGATCCGGGAGAACTTCAAAACGCAGAGCGAGATACGCAAGCAAGCCCAGGTTGACGACTAGTGCGAGTGCGAGCAAAGTTTGCAGAGCATGGTCGTGGAGCAAGCGACTGAACGCGCTCTCATTGGTCGGCTCGTCAATCAGCGGAAACGAGGTGAGAAATTCGGGCGGCGCATCGGGTGGCGGCGCGATGGGTGATCGAGTGCTCATGTGGAAGGCAGAAGGATGAAGGATGAAGGATGAAGGATGAATATTTCATCCTTCTGCCCTTGCCCTTTATTATTTGCTATAAACCGGCGTGAGCCAGCTTTGATATTTTGGATTCTCGCCACGCACGATGGCAAAGAACGTGTCTTGCATCTTTTTGACGACCGGACCGACTTGCCCTGTCCCGATTTTGCGTTTGTCAATCTCGGTGATGGCTGTCACCTGCGCGCCAGTGCCACAGAACATCGCTTCGTCCGCGATGTACAACTCGGAGCGATCAATCGAACGCTCAATGACCGGCACGCCGAGTTCGTCTTGGAACAATTGAATCAACGTCCGGCGCGTGATGCCTTCGAGAATATTATCGCTGACCGGCGGGGTGATGACCTTGCCCTCGCGCACGATGAACAAGTTTTCCGCGCTACCTTCCGCGACTGAGCCATCTTGATTCAACACAATCGCTTCGCCGTACCCGTTCCAGTGCGCTTCACTGCGCGCGAATGCCGAGTTGACGTAACTGCCAGTGATTTTGCCGCGCGACGGAATTGTATTGTCGTCCACGCGACGCCACGAGGAAATGCACGCCGTGATTTGGGGTTGCAGATAATTTCCGAGCGGGCGCGTGAACAACGCGAAATCAAATTCGACATCATACAAACGCGGAGTAATGTCCTCGGTTGCGTTGTAAATCAACGGACGCGCGTACACGTCCGTTTGGTACCCTTCGCGGCGAATCATTTCGAGCAAAATCTGGCTTAGTTCATCCGCGTTGTATTTGAAATTCGCGTTAAACAACTGCGCCGATTGCAAGAAACGGCGAAAATGATCGGGCAGGCGAAACACGTACAATTGCTGTTGCTTGTCGTTCCAATAACCGCGAATGCCGCCGAATGCGCCTAGCCCATAATTCACTACCTGGGTCATGATGCTAATCTTGG
>CAZPIR010000235.1:0-4084 GCA_964586085.1 uncultured Anaerolineaceae bacterium
CGTTGCAAAATATATTTACAGTCGCGCGGCGGCAAATGGAAAACGCGCGCAATGCCAGGGCGGCGCAAAAAATCCCGTTGTGATTATGCCCGATGCGGATATGACGACAACCGCGCGCATCCTCGCCGATTCGGCATTTGGATGTGCGGGGCAACGTTGCCTCGCGGCGGCGGATGCGATTGTGGTTGGCGATGCGCGTGCGCAGTTCACGCAACAAATTGTGGACATTGCACTGAATCGCAAAGTGGGTTATGGTCTCGACCCAAACATCGAGATGGGACCGGTGATTAGCTCAGTGAGTCAAAATCGCATCGCCAATTTGATTGACCAAGGTCGTGCGGAAGGCGCGAACATTTTGGTTGATGGTCGTGGACGCAAACCGCGTGGTTATGAAAATGGATATTTCATCTCGCCCACTATCCTTGATGATTTGCCCGCCGAGAGCCAGCTCGCTAAAACGGAAATCTTTGGACCTGTGTTGAGCGTGACACACGCCAACACACTCGATGAGGCAATCGCGGTGGTGAATCATCGTCGCTATGGCAACAGCGCGTGCATTTTCACATCGAGTGGCGCGGCAGCGCGCCAGTTTCGCTATGAGGTCAACGCGGGCAACGTCGGCGTGAATATCGCGATTGCCGCGCCGATGGCATTCTATCCCTTCAGCGGCTGGGGCGACAGTTTCTTTGGCGATTTGCACGGGCAAGCATCGCACGGCGTCGAGTTTTACACACAAACCAAAGTGGTCATCGAACGCTGGCCCTCCGAGTGGAGTCGCAGATTCTAATTACTTGCCAGATGCATCATGGTTCCCGAAACGCTAGTCCAGTGAGCAGCTTCGGAACAACTTGGCTCACTCGATTGCCAAGCCAGAATTTTCAACAAAGACGAATTGACTATTTCTTCGACCTAGGGTAATATGCGCCCCGCTGTAAAAATCTAAAGGAGGTTGTCCAGTTGGCAAACACAGCTTCTGCTGAAAAAGCAATGCGTCAGAGTGAACGCCGCCGTGTTCGCAACCGTGTCGTTCGCGCACAAGCGCGCACCGAAGTCAAGGATGCGAACAAGGCAATTGAGGGTGGGAACGCCGCCGAATCCGCGCAAACGGTCAAGCAGGCGATCCGCGCACTCGATCAAGCCGCGCAAAAAGGCGTCATCAAGAAAAACAATGCCGCCCGCCGCAAAGCGCGTTTGATGAAAAAACTGAACGCGTTCACCGCGTCCAAGTAATTCTTCTGCCCTTTGCTCTTCCGAGGCGAGACATGTGTCTCGCCTTTTTTATTTCCCCGCAACCTTAAATTCTCCGCCCAAGCCTTGACATAGAACATAGGTTCGGTCTATAATCGTCTCAAAGAACAATTGTTCTTTTGAAAGAATCTATGAGCGAACTCAAGCCTTGCCCGCATCGCCGCGCGAGCGACGATGGACAAATTTTATGCGAACGTATTCAGTCCGGCGACCGCGCGGTTGCGCCAAACATCTGCCGCGCGTGTCCGGTCATGGCGGTCAACTGCGCGCACTTGCGTGCGACGTTGAACCATGACGTGCGCCCGCCCATCACCGTTCGCTGGGGCAACGGCAAAACGCAAATCTGGGAACCCGATGCGCCTTCGATCACGTTGGAACGCGCGGCTTGTGCCATCAAGGTTGTGCCAATTCTTTCGCCGCGCGATTGCGCCGGGTGTCAACTCCGTCAACCGCTCGCCATCGCCAACACCGTTGTCGCCAACGAAATTGCGCCGGTCGTGAAACGCGCGTCACGCAAAACCGCTTCGGCTCCGCAACCGGTTGTCGCCGCATCAACGGCACCCGCACCACAAATCGTTGCACCACAACCGCCGGTCATTGTCGCGCAAGCCGCACCCGAACCGCAAGCGGTGGCTTTACAACGCGCACCCGACGCACGGTCAACCGTTGTGCATCAAAAAATTATTCAACTGCAAGAGTGGCTGAAACAAAATCGCACGCCGAGTGCGCCGCCCGAAAAAGAAGCTGAACCAGTTACGCGTGTCGCCCTTGCCAGCGCGCGCGCCGTCCCAATTGTTCGCAAAGAAGAACGGCGTGTGGGATGGACAGATTAGTTGGGTAGTTGGAGCGTTGATTGGTTTGCCTGAAAATCAACCACCCAACCACCTGACCATCCAACTAGCCAACAAACTATGGAAAAACGTTTACTGAATTTTCAAGCCGATAAAATCGAGATGGTGCTTGCCGCGCACAAAGCGCCCGCGCGTGTGTGGGGTGGTCGTCTCACACCACGCACGGTGCAATTTCACATTGCGCCCGCACCCAGCACCAAACTCGCCCGGCTCGAAACGTTGACCGAAGAAATTGCGCTCGCGCTTGGCGTGCAGTCGGCGCGACTGACCCGACAACAAGGCACGCTCTCGCTCGAAGTGCCGCGCACCGATTCGCGTTTTGTTTCGCTCGCCGAACTCGACACGCGTTTGCACGGTGATGCGACGACGGCACAAGCCGTGAGCAATCCAGGGACGGCAATCCTGGGTCTGGATGCCGAAGGCGTGCCTCTGCTCGTGCGTCTCGCATCGCCGGATGTGGCGCACATTCTCATCGCCGGCACGACCGGCAGTGGCAAGACCGAACTCGCGCGCACGATGATTGCGTCGCTGGCTCGTCACCAAAAACCACGCGACCTGCAACTTGCGCTGTTCGATCCGAAAATGCACGGACTCGCGCCCTTTGCCAATTTGCCGCACTTGATTTTTCCCATCGTCGCGACAAATCAAGCCACACTCGTCCGCATGAGTTATCTCGTTTCCGAAATGGAACGTCGCGACCGCGATCAAAGCACGCGCCCACGCATCGTCATCGTGATTGACGAACTCGCCGATGCATTGCAAGCGTGTGGACGCGAGTTGGAAGCATACCTTACACGCTTGGTGCAACGCGGGCGAAGCGCCGGCATTTCGGTGATCGCGTGCACGCAAAAACCGGCGGCGAGCGCGGTGGGCACGTTGATGAAAGCAAATTTTCCGGTGCGGATTGTGGGGCGCGTGACGAGTTCGGACGATGCGCGTGTGGCGGCAGGCATCGGCGGAACCGGCGCAGAGAAATTATCAGGGCGCGGGGATTTTTTGCTGATCGCGGCAGGTCAAGTCATTCGCTTTCAAGCCGCGCAAATGCGTGCGAATGATCTCACACCTCCCGTCTCTGCTTTGAGCGAACCGGATTTGCGCGCGCGGATGATGGCGCAGTTGCGACGAATCAAATAAGGCAATCTTGAATTGCCGGACCTAGTTAGAGGGACCAATGCGAAATGGAATTTTGATCGTGTCGTTGGGATTTGCGATCACACTCGCGATTCTCGTCGGCAATCGTTTGTCGAATGAGGCGATGTCCGTGCTGGTCGGCGCGTTGTGTGGCATCAGTGCGACCATGCCGGTGAGTCTCGCACTCTTTATCGCGGCAAGTCGCAACTGGGGACGCAGTGAAATCGAACGCGAGACACCCAGTCCGCGCCCGTACCCGCAACCCTATCCGCCGCAACCGCAAGTCATTGTCCTCGCACCATCGCAAATGCCCAATCAAGCGTACGGCTTTCCATCGCAATTTTATTTGCCGCCGCCGGGCGCGGATGCGGCGAGCAATACGCGTGAATTCAAAATTATCGGGGAGGAATAAATGTTCACTCGTTCCAAGACCATTCGCCAAGCTGTCGAGATCAAGGAAAAACGTTTTGGCTATTTTCCCAAAACGTTTCGCTGGCACGGCAAACATTACGATGTGCAAGCCGTCGAACGATGCTGGACCATCACGCGCGCCGAGCCACAGTTGTGTTTTCGCGTGCGTTGTCACGAAGGTATGTTTGACCTGTTTCAAAACACCCGCGATAACACCTGGCTTTTGTCGCCGGTGCGCGCGTAAAAAACAATCGCCCCGAGTTGCCTCGGGGCGATCTAGCTTTATTTCTTTTTGTCGTCACTGCCGGATTTGTTCTTGTCGTCGCTGTCCTTACCCTTGTCGTCACTGCCGGATTTGTTCTTGTCGTCGCTGTCCTTACCCTTGTCATCACTGCCGGATTTGTTCTTACTCTTGTCATCGCTCGAGTCTTCAGCTTTGACGC
>CAZPIR010000235.1:4184-6449 GCA_964586085.1 uncultured Anaerolineaceae bacterium
TCACTGCCGGATTTGTTCTTACTCTTGTCATCGCTCGAGTCTTCAGCTTTGACGCCTACGCCCGATTTGATTTCGCGCGCGAGGATCGAACCATCGGCTTGCTTGACACCTTCGACCTTGACCACCACACCGGCTTGAAGCGCCACTTTGACTTCGGCATTCTTGTCGAGCGTGATCGTGACCCCGTTCACCGTAATCACACTGCCGTTCACGGTTTGAATCGCGCCGACCACCTCGGTCCCGCTACTCGTCGTCGTCGTGGATTTGCTCGTCACCGATGCCGGTGCTGGCGCCACAATCGCCGGACGATCTGGCGCATTCGTCGCCGTGACTGGCGTACCCGTCGCCGCGCTCACCGCCGTCATCAACGCGAGTAATGCTTGCATCAAACTATCCATCGTGTCCCTCCTGCTTTGCTTTTGGAATTTTATTCTGGCAATACGATACCATGAATTCACAGGAGCGTGGTTAAGTCTGTTTTAAGTGTATCTTAAATCTAGTTTAAATCACATGCGACGTTGCCGGGGCAACGTCGCGTCATTTTTTCAATTCACCGGCAGAGCAAACGAAATGCTCGCGCCCTTGCCCACATCACTCTCCGCCCAAATTTTGCCGGCGTGCGCGTCCACAATACTTTTGACAATCGCGAGACCAAGCCCCGAACCACCGGTCGCGCGCGCGCGCGCCTTGTCACTACGATAAAATCGTTCAAAGATGCGTGGCAAATCTTCGGCGGGAATGCCCATGCCCGTGTCACGGACAGACGCCACAACCCAGCGTCCTGCGCCGAGCGTTTGGCGTGTCGCCGCATTCGGCGTTGTGAGGCGCACCTGCACACGACCACCTTGCGGCGTGAACTTGAGCGCATTGTCAATCAAGTTGATAAACACCCGGCGTAACTGATCGGCATCGGCGTTAATCGTGGGCAATGCATTCATCGCTTCGAGTTTGATCTGAATGCCGGCTTGTTCGGCGCGTGGCGTATAGTCGCCGACCACTTGATCGGCAAGTGTTTGCAAGGCAACCGGCGCGCGACGCGGCTCGATCAAACCACTCTCGATGCGCGACAGATCAAGCAATTCGTCCACGAGATGCGCAAGCCGGATTGTTTCGCCTTCGATGTCGAGCAAAAATTGTTCCGCGACAGCCGGATCATCCTTGGCGCCTTCACGCAGAGTTTCGGCGCGCAGACGAATGCTCGTGAGCGGGGTGCGAAATTCGTGCGCCGCATTCGCCACGAACGCGCGTTGATCTTGCAGAACACGTTGCAAACGGTCTGCCATCGTATTAAAACTGGTTGCCAGGTTTTGCAATTCTTCCGGTCCCGTGACGGCAACACGTTGATTGAGGTCGCCGTGCGCCAACGCCATCGCGGCATGGCGCAAACGCGACAGCGGCTGGGTCAGCAAATTCGCAAACCACAAACTGACGCCTGCCGTTACAACCCCCGCCAACAAGGCAACGCCGATGATGCGCACCCACAACATCTGACTTGCTTCGCGCACCAAGCGCATCGGCAGTTCCAAACGCACAATCCCCAGGATTTGTTTTTGATAAATGACCGGCGCGATGGTAAATAAAACATCATCTTGATCATCGGGGTCGTAATGAATTCCGCCGGTGGGATGCCCACTCAAGACGATGCCCAGCTCTTGACCGGTTGGGTCGGTATCCAAACCGTTCAGATGCTTTTCAGAATCCACCAACAACTTGCCCTGCAAATCCAACAAGGCAACCGGTTGACTGATCAATTCGGCAAGTTCTTCGATTTCAGACAACAACATCGCCTGATCAATTTTACCGCTCTGATAATTGAGCAACCAATCGCCCGACGCGCTCGCGGCGAGAATCGCGCGCCCCTCTTGGTCGCGACGCGTTTCGGCAAAGCGGCTCGCGTCCAACGAGGCGCCGATGCGCCAACCAAGCAAGCCCACACTTGCGGCGATGAGCGCGACATAGGTCAAGATCAAACCGGTGCGCAACGATTGGAAAGGCAAACGCCATTTCATTTGCCGGCCTCCCGGCTTGCGGCGAAACGATAACCCACGCCGCGCACGGTTTGAATGTAACACGGCGAGCTGGGGTCGCGTTCGATTTTTTCGCGCAACCAACGAATGTGCACGTCAAGCGTGCGGGTGTCGCCAACCCAATCAGTTTGCCAGACCTGGTCAATCAAATCGTTGCGCTTGACGACCTGACCCGCTCACTGGATTTAGATTGATTGGTGTTTATGTTCCTGGCTAGAGAGAGGTCTATTATTATGAT
>CAZPIR010000236.1:0-6436 GCA_964586085.1 uncultured Anaerolineaceae bacterium
TCACTATCACGTTTTGTGGATTGCTGTTGGCGTAAAGGTCGCGGTTGGTGTGGGGTGGGGGTCATGACCAATGCGACGAGTTGGTTTGGAACATCGCAACTCGACAATCCCAGGGCGACGATGAGCAACAAGATTACACGTCATACGGTGTTACGTGCCAAAGCATGATTGGACATAGCATTCTCCTTGTTTGATTATCCTGGGATTATTATACGGTATTCCCGGAACGAAATTAAACCGGTTGGTTTGTACGAATTTGTAATGGACAGAGGTTTGACTATTGACACGCGGTTAATTTGCCATATAATAATGAATGAACATTCATTCAAAATGAACGTTTGTTCAGGAATAAACTATGCCCCGTATGACCACTCTAGCGCGCCGCGCACTCGTCGAAGAACGCAAAAAACAAATTTTGGACGCCGCCGCCAAGGTGTTCGCCGCCAAAGGATTCGAGCGCGCGACGATTGCCGACATTGCGCGTGAGGCGCGCGTCGCCGAAGGTTCGATCTATAACTATTTCAAGAACAAGGGCGATTTGCTCGTCAGCATTCCGCGTCAAAAGATTGAGCCGGCGGTGCAAAACATCACCGCGCATTTGCCGGCAACCGCCACTTTGCCCGAAGAAGCGTTGACGCTGATTGCTCAAAACCTCGTGACGACTATTAGCGAGAACGCGCACCTAATTCGCATTTTGATTTCGGCATTGCCCAGTATGAGTCTCTCTGCGCGCGAAAAATATATGCAAACCGTCTTGATGTATGCGCTTGCGCTCATCGAAAATTATATGCGCGCGCAAATTGAGCAGGGCGTACTGCGCGCCGATCTCAACCCGGTCGTTGCCGCCCGTGCATTCGTCGGACTTTTTTTCCCGTTTATCGTTTTGCGCCAAGTGTTGCAAGTGGACACGGAATCGGATTGGGATTACGACGAACTGATTCCCATGCTGGTGCCGGTCTTTTTGAATGGTGCGCTCGCCAAACCGCGTGAAAGGAAATCGCGATGAATAGTCGGTTGCTTTCCATCGTCCGCAAAGAAGTGATTCACATTTTGCGCGACCCGCGTTCGCTCGCCATCATGTTCGTCATCCCGATCATCCAACTTGTCCTGCTCGGTTACGCGGCGACGAATGATATTCGCCGGCTTAACACAGCGGTGTACGACGCGGACCGCACGCAACAAAGTCGCCAACTCATCGAGGCGTACCGCGCGTCCGATTATTTTGCGATCAGTCATTATGTGCAGGACGAAGAGATGCTCGCGCAACTGCTCGATGGTGGTCAAGTGCGCGCCGGTATTTTGATTCCCGCCGGCTATGGCGACGAACTGGCGAGAGGCAAAACTGCCCAGGTCGCTTTTTTGATTGATGGCTCCGATCCCTCGGTCGCGTCCACCGCATTTGCGGCGTCGCAATCGGTCGGGCAGGCGCAGAGCATCCAGGTGATGCAAAAACGACTCGGCGTGGACATTACCCGGCTCGGTGGCATCGAGGTGCGTCCGCGTGTATGGTACAACCCGGAATTGAAATCGGCGAACTATATGATTCCGGCGGTGATGGGCATGATCTTGCAATTTCTCACGACCTTGTTTACCGCGCTCGCTATCGTGCGCGAACGCGAGCAAGGCACAATTGAGCAACTGGTCGTCACGCCGATCAAATCCTGGGAACTCGTCATCGGTAAGGTCGTGCCGTACATCGGCATTGCGTTTTTCGATTTGATCGAAGTGTTGGTGCTGGGCATGATCTTGTTTGGCGTGCCGGTGCGTGGCAGTGTGCCGCTGTTGTTGGCGCTTTCGCTTTTGTTCTTGTTGACGACGCTGGGGCAAGGTCTGCTTGTGTCGAGCGTGGCACGCAGTCAACAAGAAGCCATGTTCCTTGCGTTCCTAACGATGTTGCCGAGTATCTTTCTCTCCGGTTTTTTCTTTCCGCTCGAAGCGATGCCCGGTTGGTTGCAGGCAATCAGCTACGTCGTGCCTCTGCGGTACATGCTCGTGATTTTGCGCGGTATTATTTTGAAAGGCGTGGGGATGGGGTCGTTCACCGAGCAGGTAGTTGCGCTCGCGATCCTGGGTCCGGTCATTTTGATTGGCGCGTCGTTGCGTTTTCGCAAGTCGCTTGAATAAAAATGATTTCACTCAATCGAGTCACCAAACAATTCCAAAATTTGGTTGCAGTCAAAAATCTTTCGTTCGAGGTTGCGGACGGCGAGATTTTTGGTTTGATTGGTCCGGATGGCGCGGGCAAGACGACAACTCTGCGCATGATCGCCACAGCGATGCAAGCGACGACGGGCGCGGTCACGGTTGCCGGGTTTGACGCGCACAAGCAAGCCGATGCGATTCAACAAATCATCGGGTACATGCCACAACGCTTTGCGTTGTACGGCGATTTGACCGTGCTCGAAAATCTCAATTTCTTTGCCGATCTATTTGGCGCGCCGCGCGTCGAACGTCCTGCGCTGATTGAACGCTTGCTCAAATTTTCGCGGCTCACCGAATTTCAATCTCGTCAGGCGCGCAAACTTTCCGGCGGGATGCAAAAAAAACTGGCGCTTGCCACGTCGCTGATGCATCGTCCGCGCGTGTTGTTGCTCGACGAGCCAACGACCGGCGTTGACCCAATTAGTCGCCGTGAGTTCTGGGATTTGCTCAGCGAGGTGCATTTGCAGGGTGTGACCATTGTCATCGCCACGCCGTACCTCGATGAAGCAGAACGATGCACGCGCGTCGGTTTGATCTATCGCGGCGAGATGATCACGTGTGACACGCCGAACGCGATTCGCGCGAACCTGGGTGCGCTCGCGCTCGAAACACAATCGGCGCAGGCAAAATTGGCGCGCCGCGCCATCGAAACTCTGCCGGGTGTTTTGAGCGTTTCGACGCATGGGGATGCGTTGCGTGTGCTCGTGGACCGCGCCGAGCGCGAAACGGAAATTCAAAAAACCTGGGACGCCGCCGGCATCACGGTCGGTCACATTCGCCTGGTGTCGCCGCGTCTTGAAGATGCGTTTGTACTGATGCTGACGGAGGACGGAGGACGAAAGACCAAAACGACTCCTCCGTCGGTTCATTGAAATGGAAACCAATCACACTTCCCTGTTCGTCGAACATCTTTGCAAACATTTCGAATCGTTCAAAGCGGTGGACGATGTTTCGTTCGCGGTTCAGCGCGGCGAAATTTTTGGTTTGCTCGGTCCGAATGGTGCGGGCAAGACGACGACGATTCGTATGTTGCTGGGTTTGCTCGTCCCCAGTTCCGGCAAGGGCACTGTCCTGGGATTCGACATTGTGCGTCAAGCCGAAGAGGTGCGCGCGCGCGTCGGCTATGTCTCGCAAAAGTTCGCGCTCTATAACGATTTGACCGCCGCCGAAAATTTCAATTTCTATGCCGGGGTGTATGGCATCAAACGCGATGTGATTGCCGCGCGCCGTGCGGAGGTTTTTCCGCTTGTCGGTTTGGAAAGCCAAGTAAACACGCGCGTCTCTTTGCTTGCGGGCGGCTTGCGGCAACGCCTCGCGATGGCGTGCGCGCTGGCGCATCAACCGGCATTTTTGTTTCTCGACGAGCCGACCGCCGGGGTGGACCCAATCTCGCGGCGCATGTTGTGGGATTTGGTCTATGATCTCGCGGAACGTGGCACGACGATTTTGGTGACGACGCATTACATGGACGAAGCGGAAAATTGCAATCGGCTCGCGTTCATCTATCAGGGCAAGCTTGTCGCCGAAGGCACGCCGCACGAAATGAAGTCGGCGCAAATGGTTGGTGAGGTACTCGAAATTGATTGCGACCGGCTCGACCTGGCGTTGACGACCTTGCGCCAGGCAAACCTGTTCGATGAAGTTGCGCTTTATGGTTCGCTCATTCACGCCATCGGCACAAACGCGCGCGCCAACATTTCACTCGTGCGCGATATGTTAGTGAAGCAAAACATTCAGGTCAACAACATCGAATTGATTATGCCCTCGCTCGAAGATGTGTTTATTGCGCGTTTACGACACGCAGACAAAAGTCAGTAGTCAGGAAAATCTGAATACTGTTTTCGGAGGTCTTATGGAACACCGTAAACCAATCATCCCGGTTGTGATTATCGCGATTCTGCTCGTCGGCGGATATTATTTGTACACGCAGACGCTGGGCAAGGCGAGTGCAACCACGAACACGGCGTCCGGTTTTATCGAAGGCGAAGAAGTGATTATCGCATCGGAAATTGCCGGACGCGTGGAAAAACTTGCGATTGAAGAAGGCGATGCGGTAACTGTGGGTCAAGAGTTGGTGCGTTTGGATCGCGCAATGCTCGACGCGCAAATCGCGCAAGCGCAAGCGGCGATGGACACGGCAAAGGCGCAACTTGCCCAAGTGCAAGCCGGCGCGCGCATCGAAGATGTGCGTCAAGCCGAAGCCGCGCTCGCGCAAGCAGTTGCTGTGCGCGATGGCGCGAAACGTGCGTGGGACAATGCGCAAGCTGTGCGCGCGAGTCCGCAAGAATTGGATGTGCGCATCGCGACAGCCGAGGCGCAATTAAAATCGGCAAAGGCAAACCTCGAAGCCGCGACGGCGAATGCGGTGTCGGCGCGCACGCGTGTGGATGGCGCGGGTGGCGTTGACCAGGTTCGCATCGAAGGCAAGGTGCTCGTCAATAATTGGTGGGCGGCAGAAGCGGCGGTGACTGCGGCGCAAGCGAATGTGGATGGCGCACAACGTGGTTTGCAAGTTTTGCAAGATATGCGCGCGCGCCCGTTGACACTCGACACCCAGGTGGATGCGGCAAAGGCGCAGTACGATACGGCCGTCGCGGCAGTGACGGTTGCCCAAACCCGGCTCGATGCGACCAAAGCCGGCGCGACCAAAGAACAAATTGCCGTTGCCGAAGCCAGCGTCAAGCAAGCGCAAGCCGCGTTGAATTTACTCCAGGTTCAAGCGGCGAAAACAATTTTGAAGAGTCCGGTCAATGGCATCGTTGCGCGGCGCATCGCGCATCTCGGCGAGACGGTGACGCCGAACGCAACCCTGCTTACCGTGACGAATCTCGAATCGGTCAAACTGACAATCTATGTTCCCGAAACGCAAATCGGGCAAGTGAAAATCGGCGATGCGATTGCAGTCAAGGTGGATTCGTTTCCGGCGAAAACATTTAACGGCAAAGTGATTTTCATCGCGACGCAAGCCGAGTTTACGCCGCGCAATGTGCAAAGCCAAGCCGAGCGTGTGAACACGGTATTTGCGGTGCGGGTGCAAATTCCCAACCCGAACCAGGAATTGAAACCAGGAATGCCGGCGGACGCGGTACGCTGAATCAGAAAACCTTGCGAGGAAATTTACTTGCAAGGTTTTTTAATTGGCGTAATTTACAATCTGTGCCGCACAGTGTATAATGGCGCACGTGATAGAAGACATTGCGATTGCTCAACTTGCCATCGCCGAAGGCGGATGGGTCGAAGCGCCCGGTCATCTCGCGCAGTTTGATGAGGTGGCACTCTTTGGCACGCACACCGGGCGCGGACGCATGTTCGTCGTCGTGGATGTGTGGGGCGACGCCGAAGGGCGCGACGCGGTGGCGCGCGAATTGATCGAGACGGCACGCCGCGAGTACGGTGCGAGTCGCGGAAGCATCATGCTTGCATTGCGTCACGCCGTACGCACGGTGAACGATGCGCTCTACAATCTCAATGCGCGTCAATTGCCCGAAGCGCGCCGCATCGCCGGCATGACCGTCGCCGTTTTGCGCGAGAATGAAATTTTTGTCGCGCAAGCCGGCGCCGGCGTGACTTGTGTGCAACGCATCAAACAATTTCGCCGTTATCCCGATGAATCGCGCTGGTTCGAGCCGGACGAAACCAAGTTGATGCAGTGGCTTGCCACGCGCGACTTTGTCACCGCCGGCGCCGCGCCACTCGGTTTCCGGCGCGATTACATGCCCGACACATTTCGCATCGCTCTGCAACCGGGCGATGGAATTTTGATTGCCACTCGCATGCTCGCAAATTTGCTTTCGAATGCCGAAGTGCTCGACACGCTTGCCGAACATCACCCGGATGAAATCACCTCGTCGCTCGAAGACCTGGTGCGCGGCGGCGATTTGGCGGTGATGATCATTCGACTTCCCGGCGAAAATGTCAATCCCCTGCCTCTGCATCCGCCGACCGACGAAGAAACCGCCGACACGGAAATGCAAGAACCGGAATTGACGATGCCGATGTTGGGCACGTTCGGCACGCCCCTGGTTGAAGCAGAAACATTTTCCGAACCAGTCGCCGAGTTTGAACCAGAGCCAACATCGGAACCGGCATTTGACGACGAGCCGGAACTCGAACCCGAACCTGAGCCGGTTCTGCCGGAACCTATTCAACCGGCAGAGACACCCGCGAGCGCAGAACCGATTGAATCAGCGCGACCTCCGCGCCCACAGATTGACCTTGCCCCGGCGCGGTCAGC
>CAZPIR010000237.1:0-6424 GCA_964586085.1 uncultured Anaerolineaceae bacterium
CTGTGCTGGCAAACGAAGAAGTGTCTGAAGGCGTGTGCTGGCGTTGCGGTTCGACCGTCGAAAAGAAAACTTTGCAACAATGGTTTTTCCGCATCACCGCGTACGCGGATCGCTTGATTGCCGATTTGCAAACGATTGATTGGCCCGAACGCATCAAGTTGATGCAGAGCAATTGGATCGGGCGCAGTGAAGGCGCGGAAGTGGATTTTGCCACCGATGCCGGCAATCTGCGAATTTTCACGACGCGCCCGGACACGTTATGGGGCGCGACGTTTATGGTGCTCGCGCCTGAGCATCCATTCGTTGCGAAACTGACGACCCAGGATTGCAAAGCCGAAGTGGAAGCGTACGTCGCGCAAGCGCAACGCGAAAGCGAAGCCGACCGCACGTCTGCCGAAAAAGAAAAGACCGGCGTATTCATCGGCGCGTACGCGACGAATCCGGTCAACGGCGAGCGTATTCCAATCTGGGTCGCCGATTACGTGATGATGGGTTACGGCACCGGTGCGATTATGGCAGTGCCCGCGCACGATGAACGCGACTTTGCGTTCGCGTTGAAATTCGGTTTGCCGATTCTGCCGGTCATTGCGCGCACGGATGGCTTGGCAAAATCGTTCGCGCTGGGTGGCACGATGAACGATGGATTCGCCGACGCACTGCGCGATGAAAAAATTCCGTTCATCGAAAAACTGGGTTCGCTGTACATCACGATTCCCCCGGCGAAAATGGATCGCTACATCGAGGTCGCGCAAAAATTCGTGCGCTCGGATTCGTGGAATGAAATCGTCGGCGCGCGGTGGCTGTTCATTTTCGGACCGGGCGACATCGAAACCTGGGGCGGCATGGAAAGCGAGAAACGCATCCTGGCACGTTGTCACGCGCTCGAATCGGATGTGCGCGGTAAAAAATCGGTGATGGAGATGGTGTACGCGGTCGAGTTTTATCGCGACGCATTGTTCCACGCCGAGTACGGCGCGATGATCAGCTCGAACGAGTTCAGCGGCACGCCGGGCAATGTGGCGAAATCCAAGGTGATCGCGTGGCTGGAAAAAAATGGCAAGGGCAAATCGCGCGTCAATTACAAACTGCGCGACTGGGGCATCAGTCGTCAACGTTACTGGGGCACGCCGATTCCGGTGATTCACACGGCGCAAGGCACGATTCCGGTGGACGAATCCGCGTTGCCGGTGAAACTGCCGAACGTGGATAGTTACGAACCGACCGCAACCGGCGAATCGCCGCTCGCGACAATTCCCGAATTCGTGAATGTCACTCTGCCGGATGGAACGCAGGGACGACGCGAGACGGATACGATGGGCACGTTCGCGTGTTCGTCGTGGTACTTTATGCGTTTCGCCGATTCGAAAAATGACAAGGCGGCATTCGACCCGAAAGAGGTGGCGTACTGGTTGCCCGTAGACACGTACGTTGGCGGGGCGGAGCACGCCGTGATGCACTTGCTCTACGCGAGGTTCTGGACGAAAGCACTGTACGATATGAGTTACGTTCCCTTCATCGAGCCATTCTCGCGTCTGCGCAATCAAGGTATGATTCTCGCGCCGAAAAAGAGCGACGACGAGAAATTGGAAAAGATGTCCAAGAGCAAGGGCAATGTCATCACGCCCGATGATATGGTCACGCAGTACGGCGCGGATGCACTGCGCGCGTACGAAATGTTCATCAGCGATTTTGAATCGGCGACGCCGTGGAACACGGATGGCTTGGCAGGCACATTCCGCTGGTTGCGCAAGGTCTGGGATTTGCAACACGTGACGAACGAACGACCCGCCGCGAGCGAAGTGACCGCGCAAGCCGACCGTGACCTGATTCGTAGGTTACACAAGACAATCAAGAAGGTGTCGCAAGACATTGTGGGCTTTTCGTACAACACGGTCATCTCGGCGATGATGGAGTTGACGAACGCGCTGTACGATGCGCAAACCCAGGTCAGTGCCGTGGCATTCGAGCAAACGCGCGACACTCTGCTGTTACTGCTCGCGCCCATCGCACCATTCATGGCAGAAGAAATCTGGGCGCGCAAAGGTCGCGTGTACTCGATCCATCAACAAAAGTGGCCTGCGTACGACGCGCAACTCGCCGCCGATGACATGGTCGAACTGGCAGTGCAGGTAAACGGCAAGGTGCGTGACCGCGTGCAATTCCCGGTGAACGCGACGGAAGCGCAAGTGCAAGAAGCCGCGCTGAATGCGCCGAATGTCGTCAAACATTTGGGAGGCAAAGCGCCATTCAAAGTGATTTACGTGCCGGGCAAGCTAGTCAACATCGTCGTCAAATAAAAAAGAAACCCGTCGGATTGAAAAACCCGGCGGGTTTGTTTTTCCATTAATGTTCGTGTTCGGCGTGTTTGAGGAGAACGACCAGACGTGAATCTTTGGCGATGAGTTGATCGTTCGACGGACACATCGTCACCTTGTTGCCTTGAATCAGTCCCACTAGAATTGCATTCTGCCGTGTGTTCATTCGCACGAGCGCGGCTTGGAATGCCAGCCCCACCAAATCGGGCGGCACATCAATCACGTACATTTCCGGCGCGGTGTCGAGGCGTAATAATTCTTCGTAGACCCAGGCGATGCCCTGGTTGGTTGCCGCGCGCGCCACGACGCCCTCGGACACTTCGGCGCTGACGACAACTTCGTCCACGCCGGCATTTTCAAAGTGACGGCGATTCGCCGGGTCGCGCGCTTCGGCGACAACGTGCAAATTTGCATTAGCGGCTTTGATCGCGAGCACCGTCAACACGGCGCGCGCATCGTACGTCGAATCGGTGTGCGGTTGTCCGTCGCTTTCGTCGGTGATGACGACGGCGGAGAGCGCGGTGCTCACACTCGCGCGCACAAGGTCGTCCGCCGAAGTGGGATCGCCCTTGACGAACTTGACGCCATAATCGGCAAGCGGGTTTTCATTGATGGGCGCGAGCAGAACGACGCCCACTTTTTTCATCGCGGCTTCGCGTTGCAATGTTTTAAGAATTTGCGAGACGCGCGGATTCCATCCGCAAATGATGACATGTTTTTCGAGGTCCACGCGAGCGAGTCCTTTCCCTTGCAAGATCAACCGATTAACAAAACTCGAAACGATGGCGGCGACAAAAACTGCGCGTAATGCCGCGGCGAGAATGACGAACGTGATCGCGACCGCACGCGCGGCGGCGGCGTGCGGCGGATTTGCGCCGATGCCAACGCCGGAAACATTTTGGAGCATGTAGACAAAAGCTTCGTCCAGTCCTTGAAAGCCGGGTGCGTCGATTGTGTCCACTTCGAGAATCCAAACGAGCAGAGTGCCCACCGCGAGTAACATGGTCAGCACCAGGAGAATGATGGTATACGTGTTAGGGCGCGCGAGAAATTCGACGACGCGAATAAAGCGACGGCGAATGCGCGCCCAGCGTTTTGTCAGTGGTTGAGCCGAGTTTTGTTTCATGGATGAATCAAGATGGAGCAAATCGGATTTTGAATGAGCCGCATTTTATGCAGAGCGATGGTGTGTGTCAATAGGGCACGCGAGGTTTTTTGCGTTTCGTTTTGCGACGCGCTATAATTGCGCTTGAGGTAGCATGTTTTGCTTGCATCCGTTTCGCTTTGCTCGTTCCGTTTCACTCATCGCCGCAATGTTCATCCTCGCGATGTTTGTTTCGGCACGCCCGGTACACGCGACCATTTTTTACGTGCCGTGCGATGTCAACTCGCTCATCAATGCGTTGCGCGATGCGTTGAAAACGCCCAGCTCCGACACGCTCGAATTGACGAGCGGGTGTACGTACACGCTTCGCAAAATTGACAACGAGAATGGCAACGGCGCGAATGGTCTGCCGGTCATCACCGACGACATTAGCATCAACGGCAATGGCGCGGTCATCGAGCGGAACGAAGCCGGCGGCGCGCCCTTGTTCCGTTTGTTTTACGTTGCGCCGCGCGCCGCGTTGCACCTCAACCAAATTACGTTACGCAACGGCAAGTTCGCGCAGAACGGTACTTGCCCGGCAACGTGTGGCGGCGCGATCTATAACGCCGGCATTCTCGAAATCACCAACAGCACATTCGAGAAAAACACGGCGAGCAATGGCGGCGCGATTTACAATGTCGCCAAAGCGGATGTGTTGAACACGACCATGAGCGGCAACCTGGCGAATATCGGCGGCGCGTTGATGACGAACGGCGCGGCGTCTGTGCTCACGGTCGTACACACCACGCTCGCCGGCAACACGGCGGAGCAGGGCGGCAGCGGAGTTGCGACGCAAACGCGCGGGACAGCATTACTGCGCGCGACGCTCCTCGGCGGCAACAAGGGCGCGAATTGTTTTGGCACGATCACCAACGGCGGCTATAATCTCGATTCAGGTTCATCGTGTGGCTGGAGTGTGGCGGCAGGTTCGCTGAGCAATGCCGATCCGCAAATCGGCGTGCTGACCAACAATGGTGGCACAACCGGCACAGTCATGATCCTGGACACGAGTCCGGCGATCAATGCAATTCCCAGTGTATACGGATGCGGCGCGGCGGTCTTTGTAGATCAACGTGGCGGCGCGCGTCCCGAAGTGCCAACCAGTTTGTGCGACATTGGCGCAATCGAAGTGCCGGAATGGGACACGGTGTTTTTGTTTGGCACCGGGTTGAGCGGGCTGGCGATTTGGTTGCGCGCCAAACGACGACGACACTGATCGTCCTCGCGCATTTTTTGCATTGCGACGCTGACCACGTTATAATTCAATCAACGGCGTTGTCGAGACGACACGAATCCGGTTTCTGGTGAAAGAAAAAATAATGCGAACGAAATTTCCCCTGGGCTTGATGCTCTTGCTTGCCACCCTGGTTTTGGTTGTTGCGTGTGAAACAACGCCGACTCCGCGTGTTGAGATGCAAGCGAATCCCAAGCCCACCAACCAAACCACGCCGGTGACGCCGGTTGTTGCGCGTGCCGCGCAGGCGACGATTACTCCGCAAGTGCCAACGGACGAAGGGGATTGTATGGCGGGGTGTCACATTCCCGACCCGAACGAAGAATTTGCGAACGGCGCCGCGCCACAGCCACCCGATCACAATGGGTACAAAACGTGTGTCGAGTGCCATATCAAACTCGCCAAGCCGGTATTCCCGGTAACTCACACGGGACGAATGGACCCGGCGTGCCCGTTGTGTCACGTGTTGGAGACAAAAGCAAAATAAGCGCGCGATATTGTTCGCCTCTCTGGTTTGTGTTATAATCGCCCCAGACGACACATTGGGAGGTCGCGGTGGATTCCGAAGCCCTACTAGTTCGACGCAAAATTATTGGCGTACTACTCCGCGCGGCGCGCGAAAAATCGCATCGCTCGGTGCAACAGGTTGCGCAACGGCTTGGCGTGACGGTGGTGCGCGTGCGCCAGTACGAAAACGGCGCGCGCGATGTGACGCTCCCCGAATTGGAATTGCTCGCGCTTTTTTTCGAAATGCCGCTCAGCTATTTTTTGGATGAAGGATCGTTGATTCAAGAAGAGCCGCCGTTCCCGCCCACGCAAGAAGAATTTCGCAAACGCAAAGTGACCTTGGGCAACAAGATCAAACAGGCGCGTGTCGCGGCGGGCAAATCGAAAGAAGAATGCGCCGAAGTGTTGGATTGCAAACCCGGCACGTTCGCGCGTTACGAGCGCGGCGCGAGTGACATGCCGGTGGCGATGTTGGAGCAGTTGGCAAAATTCCTGGGAGTCAATCTGTTTTACTTTGTCGAGGATATGAAAGTCCTGGGACAAGGCGGCGTGCTCGATCTCGAAAAATTGGCGCGTCTGCCCAAAGATGTGCGCGGGTTTGTGCTGGATTCGTCCAACCTTGCGTACCTGCGTATGGCGATCAAGTTTAGTGACCTGCCGACGAACAAGCTCAAAGAGTTGGGCGAAATTTTACTCGTGGTGCACTAGGAGAATCGGATGTCGGGGCAAGCGTTGTACGAACAAGGCAAACAACTCTATGATGCCGGCTCGTTGAACGAAGCGATGGGCGCGTTTCAACGCGCGCGCAACGAATTTCTGACGAACGGCGAACTTGCCCAAGCCGCCGAGGTGGGCAATGACCTGGGTGTGGTCTATTATCTTTCCGGTCGTCGTGCCGAAGCGTCTCAGGTGCTAGAAGATTCGCTCGCGTTGTTGGAGCGTTTGAATGATCTGCGCGGGCAAGCCAAAGCATCCGGCAATATGGCGCAAGTGTTTAATCACGCGCACGCCACCGAGCAGGCGGAAAAATATTACAAGCGCGCGGCGGATTTGTTTCATCAAGTTGGCGAACACACACTCGAGTACGATACGCATCGTGCGCTCAGCCACATGCTGTTGGTGAAAGGGCGTTTTCTCGAATCGGTCGCGGCGTACGATCGCGCGCTCGCGGCGAAAGGCGGCGCCGGGGTATTGCGTTTCTTTTTGCAAGTTCCGTTGCGA
>CAZPIR010000238.1:0-6361 GCA_964586085.1 uncultured Anaerolineaceae bacterium
TGGAAGGATGTCATCCTGGCGCCGCACTAAAATGTTGGTCAAGCAATGGGTGGAGGGTGATCCAGACCCTAAGGGTTTCCGAAACCCTTAGGGTCTCGCATTCAAAAACGCGGCAATCGCCTGCGCGACCACATCCACCTCCGCCTCGCTCAATTCCGGGTACATCGGCAGAGAAAGAATTTCGCGCGCGGCTTGTTCGGTGTGCGGAAAATCGCCGACGCGATAACCCAGGTTTTCGTACACCGGTTGTAGGTGTAACGGAATCGGATAATGCACGCCGGTTTCGATGCCGCGCGCCTGGAGATGGGCTTGCAGTCCATCGCGGTTCGGGTGCCGAATGCAATAGATGTGATAAATCGGCGTGATGTGTTTGGGCACGAATGGCGTGACGAGGTTCGTGCTCGCAAGCAATTCGGTGTACCAATCTGCAATCTCGCGGCGGCGCGCATTCCACGCATCGAGGTGCGGTAGTTTTGCGCCGAGAATCGCGGCTTGCAACGCGTCGAGCCGATAGCCGTACCCAACGACGAAATGTTCGTACTTGTTTCGGCGTCCGTGATTGCGTAACATCCGCGCGCGTTCGGCAAGTTCGGCGTTGTTGGTGACGAGCGCGCCGGCATCGCCGTACGCACCCAGGTTTTTGCCGGGATAAAACGAAAAGCACGCGACATCGCTCATCGTGCCCGCGCGTTTGCCGCGATATTCCGCGCCGTGTGCTTGCGCCGCATCTTCGATCACGCGCAGGTTGTGCTTGCGCGCAATTTCCAAAATCGGGTCCATCTCGGCGGGCTGACCGTAGAGATGCACCGGAATGATGGCGCGTGTGCGCGGCGTGATGGCGCGTTCAATCAAATTCGGATCCAGGTTGTACGTGCGCGGGTCAATGTCCACAAACACCGGTTTGGCGCCGACGAGCGAAATCACTTCGGCGGTGGCGATGAACGTGTGCGTCGTCGTAATCACTTCGTCGCCGGGTTGCACGTTGCACAAAAGCAACGCGAGATGCAATGCCGCCGTGCCGCTGTCCATGCCGACGCTATGCTCGACACGACAGAACGCGGCAAAATCTTTTTCAAACTGGGTAACTTCTTTGCCGAGGATGAACGACGTGTTGCTGACGACGCGTTGCATTGCCGCATCAATTTCCGGTTTGATGCTGGCATACTGGGCTTTGAGGTCAACGAGAGGAATGGGCATAGATGCTCCGGTTTACGCGAATTGAAATCTCTGCCGATTATACTCGATTTTAAAAAACCTTGCCAAAGCCGAGACCTTGGCAAGGTTTTTTATTTTTATCGGAACCGTCCTGTCGCGCCGATGCGCGTGACCATCCCTGCAACCGTAAAGCTGGTGTTCTTGCTGCCGAGCGTTGTTGCGCCGCCCTGATACACTCCATCCTTGACCGTGCCGGTCGAACTGCCGCCCAAGTACACATCGTACGTTGCGCCTTTGGCGAGCGTGGGCGACGAGAAGACGATGGATTGAAATTCTTTCGTCGGCGTGAACGTGAGAATGTCTTTGCCATCGGCGGAGCGAATCTGAACCTGGGTACCGGCGCGTTGCAAGGCGGTCAGGTTTAACAAGAGCGCGTATTGGGTGGATGAATCGTCGGGCGCTTGCGCCATTCCCGAACTACCCACCGCGACCAGGAATCCGCCGGTCATTTTGAACGTGGCATCATAATCTACCGCGCTGTTCATTTGTGCGGTCGGACCGTGCACAATGACTGTCCTGTTCGTCATTTCGATGGAGCCGTTGATGTTAATGCAATCATCACCCGAGTTGACCACAAGATAACCGCCGTTGATGTACAAAAAGTACTTGCTCGCTGTGGCAAAGCCACCTTGCCCGGGTTAAAGAAACGTTGAGAGAATCCTGAGTGGATGCTGGGTGTGAAAAACAAAATCCAGGTTTCCTGCTTGCAAGAAACCTGGATTTGATGCGCGATGTCCGGCTAACTATGTCCCAGAATCGGATGCGGCTGGTACAACTCGGCGAGAAACCGGCATTCGTCGTCGGATAGCTTGAGTTCAAGCGCGGCTAGCGCATCGTCGAGGTGATGTGGTTTGCTCGCACCGCTAATGGGCGCGGTGACGCCAGGTTGTTGCAAAATCCAGGCTAGCGCAATTTGGGCATTCGACACACCGCGTTTTTGCGCCAGTTCGCTCACGCGCTCCACAATGGCGAAATCACTGGCTTGATAGTACATCTTGTGTGCGAATGGGTCGGTCGCGCTTCGTGTGGTGTCGCCTTTTTTGTCGTGCGTGCGATTGCCGGCGAGAAAACCGCGTGCCAGCGGACTCCAGGGAATCAGTCCCACGCCTTGGTCGCGACACAGTGGAATCATTTCGCGTTCTTCTTCGCGGTAGACCAGGTTGTAATGGTTTTGCATCGTGACGAAACGCGACCAGCCGTGCGCGGCGGCGGTGAATTGCGCTTTGGCAAATTGCCATGCGAACATAGACGAAGCGCCGATGTAACGCGCTTTGCCCGCGCGCACCACATCGTTCAACGCTTCCATCGTTTCTTCGATGGGGGTTCCCTTGTCCCAGCGATGAATTTGATATAGATCAACGTAATCGGTGCCGAGCCGGCGCAACGACGCCTCAATCGCATCCAGGATGTGTTTGCGCGACAAGCCATGATCATTCGGACCCGCGCCCATTTTGTTAAACACTTTGGTTGCGATCACAACCTGGTCGCGTTTGGCAAAATCGCGGAGCGCGCGCCCAGTCACCTCTTCACTCACCCCGAGTGAGTACACGTTCGCCGTGTCGAAAAAATTAATGCCGGCATCAAGCGCACGTTTGACGAATGGACGACTCGCGTCTTCATCGAGCACCCAGGGGCGCCATTGTGGTGTGCCGTAGGTCATCATGCCGAGACACAGACGCGAAACTTTCAAGCCGGTCTTGCCGAGATTGACGTACTCCATTGTTTCTCCGATCACGCGTACCGTTTTACTGATACGCTTCAATGTCTTCGATGCGTTTGACCACGCACGCCGGATTGCCAACGACCACCGCGCCGTCTGGCACATCATCCACGACGACCGCGCCCGCGCCAACGAGCGCATTCTCGCCAACGACGATCCCGGGAAGCAAGGTCACGTTCGCGCCGATTTTTGCGCCGCGCTTGATGGTTGCGCCCTGCAAATTTTCCTTTACACTTTTAGAACGCGGATACAACGCGTTCGTCACGACGACATTGGGACCGAGCCAGCAATCGTCTTCGAGCACGGAAAATTCCGGCACGAACACGTTCGAGTGCAAGCGCACATTGTTGCCAATCGTGACGTGGTGCTCGACAATTGTATGCGAACCGATGCTCACGTTGTTGCCGATGTGATTTTCTTCGCGCACGAGCGCGCCGTGCCCGGTTTGAAAATCGTCACCAATCACATTGCCCGCGTAAATCACGGTGTGCGAGCGAATCACCGCGCGCGCACCGATGCGCGTTTCGATTTCGCCGGCGCGTTTGTCGCGCGGCGGCTGACCGATGATCGAAAAATCGCCGATGATGGTTTCTGCGCCAAGTTCGACGCGCGCGAACACGCGCACTGATTTGGCAAACTGCGGCTTGGTTTCGGGCGCGCGATTTGCCACACCCAGGTTCTCTTGCAAAAAGCGAATGAGCTTGGAGTTCCATCCACCGACGACTGGCATCTCGGCGTTGATGGTGTTGATTGCCACGTCGAGCGCGAGGTCGTGCAATTTTGCAAACGCCAAAACGGTGGCGATGCCGGAACGCGACACGCCGCGCGTGCAATGCACGAGTGTGCGTCGTCCCGCGCGCACGTTCTCGACAATCGCATCCACGGTCTCGCGCCAGCGTTCGAGTTGTTCGGCGTTCGGATTGTCGTACACATCGAAAACGAGATGCGTTGCGTTGGCGGGATGCCAATGCGTCAAGCCGCGTCGAATTGCTTGTCGTTCGGTGAGCAAAGACACGACGACCTGGATGCCAAATTGATCGAGCAAAGCATCGTTATGCGCAGCGAGTAGGTTGCCCTGATAAAAATTCGGTTCGATGCGCCACAATTTTTCTGCGATGGCTGGATCGAACCGATAACCGCATTCGCACCAAGCGTTGGCGGGGTCGTGCGGAGTGTGACAACGAGGGCAGGTGTTCATCATTTTGTTTTGCTCCAATGCGGGATGTTTTTTCCGCGCATGTATTGAATGATGAATTGGCTGGCGGGATGATGCGATTGTTCCAGCGCGGCGATCACGGCTTCACGGTCATACTCGACGCGCCGATGTTCGATAGTGTAGCCGCGTTCGTTTGCGTGAATGATCGCGTAGCTCGCGCGCAAATCCTCTTGCACCGAATTGCTCACGCTTCCCAGGTTGACGACGCGAATGCCGTTCACGCTCAGGTCGAGCGGCGCGTGCGTGTGTCCGACACAAACCAGGTCGGCGTTGGCGTTTTGCATCAGCGCGGCAAGTTCCGTTTCGCCAATCCCAGGATACGCGCCGCGTCCATCATCCTTGCCTGCCGAGGCATGCACGCCGAGCAAGCGCGTGCCATCCGGCAATGTTGTGCGTTGTTCGATGGGTAACTCGGCGAGCCAGTTGAGCGCGCCGTTGCACGCGAGCGCGCCTTGCGTCCATGCGAAATTGCGCGCCATTTCGAGCAAGCGCGGCAACAAGGTCAAGTCTTGCTCCACATCGGCGAGCGAGGGCTTGGGCAATTCGCCGGTCACAACGTAGCGATCGGTGTTGCCGCGCACGAATCGCGCGTTCGGCAAATTCCTCAATCGCTCCAGCGTGCGGATGGGATCAGGTCCGATTGCGACGAGATCGCCGAGCACCCAGGTTTCATCCGCGCCGCCTTGTGCGCGAATGTCGGCGAGCACCGCGTCGAGCGCGATGGAATTGCCGTGAACATCCGAAAAAAATGCGAGGCGCATAATTACTTGCTCGCCGCGAGATAACCCAGCGCTTCCAACTTGGCAATGATCTTCGCCGTGCTTTGCTCCGGCGTTTCCTTGTCACTTTCAAAAACGACTTCGGGATTTTCCGGCGCTTCGTACGGATCGTCTACGCCGGTGAAATTTTTGATTTCGCCGCGCATCGCTTTTTTGTACAGCCCTTTCACATCGCGTTCCGCCAACACGTCGAGCGGGCACTTGGCGTACACTTCGACAAAGCGTCCGCCGACGCGCGCGCGGTTTTCATCGCGAATCGCGCGGTACGGTGAAATCGCCGCCGCGATGGCGACAACGTCATTGCGCGTGAGAATCTCACACACGAAACCGATGCGGCGAATGTTCGTGTCGCGATCCTCTTTTGAAAAGCCCAGCCCTTTCGATAAATTCTCGCGCACCACATCGCCGTCGAGAATTTCGACCTTGTGTCCGCGTGCGCGCAATTCTTTTTCCACCAAGCGCGAGACCGTTGTCTTGCCCGCGCCGGAAAGTCCAGTGAACCAAATGGTGAATCCTGTAGTCAATTTGATCTCCATAAAATCGAATTTGAATCGCGAAGGCGCAAAGAACGCAAAGAAAGAAAATGAAAAACCTTTGCGCCCTTTGCGTCTTGGCGGTTAGAGTTGAATTACTTTGCCAATCATGTCTTTCGGAATTTCCGTTCCAAACTCGTTCAACACCGTCGGCGCGACATCGTAGAGCTGAATGCCTTTTAATTCGCGTCCGCCCAAATTTTTCTTGGGGTCATAGTAGATGAACATGCCCATCTGCGCGTGATTCGCGTCGTCGGGTCCGGTGTCGTTCTCGAACGTGTGCAGTGCGTTCAAACCAACCGAGCCAACCGCGCGCCAGTACAGATCGCCAAAGATGACGATGAGATCGGGCGGAATATTTTTTGTCGCGCGATAAATTTCCTGCGGCTTGTAAACGCGCGTTGCAATCCGTTTGCCGTTCTCGTCCGGGATCGCGGAAATTTTTTCGATGAGTTCGTCGCGCATTCGTTCATATCCGTTTATCGGTATGACGCCTTGCGGTTCGCGTCCCTGCACGTTGAGGAAGATGCGGCTGTAATATCCGCCGCTTCCCCATACGCGCGTCTTGCTCCAATTCACACGCACCTTTTCGAGCGGCACCACGCTCGTCGGTTTTTCTTCGAGCATGAGATAACCTTGCTGGATGAGCCACTCGTTGATCGCAATGCCGCCATCCATTTTTTTTGCGCCGTGATCGCTCATCACGATCACTGTCGTGTCGTCGTCGAGCAGTTCGAGCACGCCGCCGATTTGCTGGTCGAGCCAGACGTAATAATCGTGGATTGAATTGACAAGCGGATTCCCCGGTTCGTGTTTCGGATGCGTGGCGTCGTGATATTTCCAAAAGCCGTGATGCAAACGATCCACGCCGATTTCAACCGACATCAAAAAATCCCAA
>CAZPIR010000239.1:0-6359 GCA_964586085.1 uncultured Anaerolineaceae bacterium
CGAAATCGCAGACCCTGATCCGCCTGGCCAATCCGCAACTGGGTGAGTTGTTCCAGAAATCGGGGCGGCAAAATTCCGGCACGTTTTTTGTTGTGCTCAGACCCGAATGCCCTTGATGCTACAAGTCCAAAATGATGACGAATACCAATGCGCGTTTGAACATTTGCAATCTCAAGGACTACATCTGATCAGTCGGTACCCATTGGGTCGCCCCTCTGTGCAAAACGATGGGCGCTTCAAGCCGTAGCATACCGCATTATGTATAACTTATTCTTGCAACGCATTGTTTCAGATCGTAGCATGCGGAATTTGACAATCCCGTTTTATTATAATATTATATTAATTGAATCATTTGAGTCATTAAGAGTTATCGAGCAAAGGATGGGAGATGACCGATCCCTTTGGTGGCAAGCAGGTCAATCGGAATAGCGGGAGTTCGCTATACGAGCAATTGAAAGAGATCTTGCTCGACGCCCTTGCGCGAGAGGTTTATCGCGTCGGCGACAGGCTACCAACAGAAGCCGAATTGCAAAGACGCTTCAAGGTTAGCAGTATCACTGTTCGCCAGGCCCTGCACGAACTTTCCTCTCTTGGCTATGTGCGCCGACAAGCAGGGCGCGGGACCTTTGTGATTCGATCTATGATCGAAGACACCTATGCTCGTCGCGTCGGTTCATTCTTACAAATGCTCCAAACGGCGGGGCATCAAGTGACTTCCCAGATATTGCATTTTGATTGGGAATCTCCTTCTGACCACATCGCTCAAATTCTTCAAATTACTCCCCGAACGCAGATTCTTCGTGTTGATCGCGTGATGTTTGCCGATGGCAAACCGGTCGCCTACAGCAAGAACTGGATTAAAATCAATCGCGATGATTGCAAATTCACTCGCGAGAATCTTCGCGATATTTCAATTTGGGATGCTCTGGATCAATATACCCAATTGGCATACGCCGACGACGAACGCATTCTGCAGGATGAGGACACCAGTGCCGCAGAAAAAAAATTATTACGAAAAAAAAAGAATGCCCCACTCATGCTCACTGAGGTAACTTTGCGTGATCGTGCAGGGACAGCCGTAGTAACAACACGCACAGTGCATGTGGGTGAATTTTATCGTTTTCAAACGATTGTCCGGCGTTAACATTGCAGAGTGCTTGACGGGAAGGAGGACTATCGCACGAATTCAGTTTTGATATTTTAATCCACCGAGTCAGTTGAAATTCTGGTTTCGTCTCATTTCGAGAGGAGGAACTCGATGCGTACCCTTCAGACAATTGTTTTACTTGTACTTTTGGTGACTCTGGCTGTGGTTGCGTGCGCGCCTGCGCCAACCCCCGCCCCCACCATTGCGCCTCCAACGGTAGCACCCAAGCCAACCGATGCGCCCAAACCGACCGATGCACCTAAACCAACTGATGCGCCTAAACCGACGGTTGCCACTCAACCGACAACTGCTCCGGCAACCGTTGCCCCAACGGCCGCCCCTGCCGCATTCAACTGGAAAAAATATTCGGGTAAAACCATCCGTTTTTTGACGATTCAAGGTCCATGGATTGATTCGGTCAAGAACCAATTCCCCAAATTCGAAGAAGCGACCGGCATCAAGGTCACGATTGAAACGCTTCCCGAGGCACAGTTCTACGACAAGATCAAGGTCGAACTTCAAGCCAAGAGCGACACGCTCGACGTGTTTCTCAATCAGACCACGCGCTTTGGCGTCGAGTTCACCAGCAACAACTGGTACGAGCCGCTCGAAAAATATCTCGCGGATAAATCGTTGACCTCGCCCGATTTCAATTATCCCGGCGATTTCACTAAACCCAGTATTGATGCCGTCACGTACAGTGGTAAGTTGATTGCCATCCCTACGGATCGCGATCTAGGGCGCATCATGTTCTATCGCAAGGATTTGCTCCAGCAATACAACGTGTCCGTGCCCAAGACATTTGAAGAACTCGAAGCCGCCTCGAAAAAAATTCAAGAAGCCACCGGCGGTAAAGTTGTCGGCATCACAAATCGTGGCAAGGGCGCCCAAGCCACTTCACAATTTGCATCCGTGCTGAATGAATTCGGCGGACGGTGGGAAGATGCCAAGGGCAATCCCGCCATCAACACCCCCGAAGCCATCGCCGCGTTCGAGTGGTGGGGACGCACGTTGCGAATGTATGGACCGCCCGGCTCGGCGACGTTCGATTTCCCCGAAGTCCTCAACGAATTCCTCGCCGGCAAAGTTGCATTCAGTCTCGAAGGTGCAATCAATCCCGGTCAAGTCAACGATGCCAAAAAATCGCTCGTTGTCGGCAAAGTGGGTTACGCAGTGATTCCTGCCGGCCCTGGCGGTGTGGCAGTCCGTCAGAGTCAACCGTGTAATGTCAGCCGGATGTTTGGTGTTTCGATTTCGGCATACTCCAAGAACAAGGAAGCGGCGTGGCTCTTGGTGCAATGGCTCGCCGGCAAAGATGCGCAAATTGATTACCAGATCGCGGGTCGTCCGTCCGCACGCGCGTCGGCGTGGGCAAGTCCTCAATTCCAACAAGTGAGTAAGGATGATAAAGAATACTGGGATGCAATGGACAAGGCGACGCAGATCTGTTATGCGACACCTGCCGCAGCTCCCGATTCAATTAAAGATCAGGGACGCGCGCGTGACATCATAGGACAGGTGATCGTAACCTCTATTTTGGGTCAGGATGTCAAAGCCGCCGCCAATCAAGCGCAGAAAGAACTTGAAGCACTGAAAGCTCGTCAATAGTACAAAGTTGGATCCTCTCCTGCATGGGCTCCTTGCAGGAGAGGATCCGTGAGGCCAAGCGATGCTCCATTTCTCTAGAAAACGTCCTGAATTAGGTAACCGGACTACCCCTGGAAGCGAACGTTTTTTTCCCTGGTTCATGTCTGGCCCGGCGCTGTTAGTCATTCTGGCGGTGATGATCTATCCTCTCGTCAGTCTAGCTTTGATGAGTGTGCGCGACTATGGCAGTTCGACGATTGACTACAAGTGGGTCGGACTAAAATGGTATGCCGCGTTGTCGAGCGATCCGCGATTTCTCGATGGTTTACAGCATACGATCATCTATAGTGTCGGCTCCGTCATTGGCGCGATGGTGTTTGGTACCGTGATGGCATTAATTCTGAATCGTAATTTTCCGGGAGTCACCCTCGTGCGCACGTTGTTCATTCTGCCGATGGTCGCGATGCCGGTAGCGTCCGCGCTCATTTGGGGCACGATGTTCAATCCGAGCCAGGGCATCCTCAATTACTTTTTACAAGTGATTGGGTTACCGAAAAGTCTGTGGCTCGCCAGCCCGCAAACCGTTTTGCCTTCGCTCATCATTGTTGAAATCTGGGAAGGCTCCCCCTTTGTCATGTTGATCGTACTGGCAGGACTCAAATCCATGCCCGTCGAACCTTTTGAATCGGCCGAGATCGATGGCGCAGGCAAACTGCAACAATTCTGGTATCTCACTTTGCCGATGCTCCGAGCCGCGCTGGCGACCGCCATTCTATTTCGCTTGATTGATACGCTTAAACAGTTTCCACTGATATGGGTGTTGACCCAGGGTGGACCACTACGCGCCTCAGAGACCTTATATGTCTACGGCTATTCATTGGCATTCCAATACTTTGATCTCGGTTATGGGGCGGCCGTGTTGATGGCACTCCTCGTACTGGTCATGTTCATCAGCGCGCTGTGGATGCGTGTCCGCGAACGGTCGTGGATGTAGGAGGTTACAATGTTGACCAAAGCGAAACACTTTTTTGCTAAACCACGCTGGGCCCAACGACTCGCGTTCGAGATTTTTTTCTACGCGCTGACGGGCTTTTTGCTGGCCGCTTTTCTGTTTGTCTTTTTCTGGATGATCGTAACGTCCATCAAATATCCGCGCGACGTCACCGTATACCCACCCGTGTGGATTTTCGAGCCAACCCTCGATAATTATCGTGAGGTGTTTGATAAGACGCCTTTCTGGTTGCAGACGCAAAATAGTTTCATTGTCGCGATTGGTGCCATGCTAGTCGGGATTGTCCTGGGGCTACCCGCGAGTTACAGCATTGCGCGTTTTCGCCAGCGCGCTTTTGCGCTCACGGTGTTGGTCGTGCGGATGATTCCCTCGATCGTGTTTATGCTACCCTTGTTTGTGATCTATAAACAATTTGGCCTCATTGATACCCACGCCGGTCTGATCTTTAGTCATCTGATTCTGGTTTTGCCTTTAACCATCTGGGTGATGATGGGCTTTTTTGAAGATGTACCAGTGGAAATCGAGGAGGCCGCACGCGTAGATGGCTGTAGTCGGTGGCAAGCTTTTTTGAAAGTGATCTTGCCCCTAAGTCTACCTGGCTTGGCGGTTACCGCCATCCTGTCTTTCCTCGCTTCGTGGAATAATTTCATTTTTGTGCTGATCCTGGGCGGCGTGCGGACGAGCACTTTACCCATGGCGGTGTTCAACTTTATGGGCTTTGAGCAATTGAATTTTGGTGGTGTAGCCGCCGCCGCATCTTTACTTTCACTGCCGATCATCTTACTGACTCTTGTCGTCCAACGTTGGCTCGTTCAGGGCCTTACCATGGGCGCGGTCAAAGGAGTTTAGTTCGTGTACCGTGAATCTGCGCGCGATCTAGAGGTGATTGCCCAAGCCAGCGTGGTGGTGATCGGCGGCGGACCGGCTGGATTCATCGCGGCCATCGCTGCCGCGCGTCAAGGCGCCGATGTTTTACTGATTGAAAGCAGTTCTGTCCTGGGCGGCAATCTGACCTTGCCCGGCTTGCCGTTGTTATCGGTGCTGGATTGGGATGGCAAACCGATTATCGCCGGCTTGATGCAGGAATTTGTAGATCGCTTAATTGCCGTGGGCGGAGCCACGCCGCATTATCCTTGTCCGAAACATCTTTCGGTCACACCGCTCGATCCTGAGATGGTACGGTGTGTTTCTTTGCAGATGACCCAGGAAGCGGGTGTTCGCCTATTGTTATACACCCAGCTTGCCGGTGTCATCGTGGAAGGCGGACGCGTGGCGGCGGTCATCGTGGAGAATAAGAATGGTCGAGCCGCCATTCATGGTAAGGTATTTATTGATGCAAGCGGCGATGCTGATGTGATTGCGCGCGCCGATGGCCATTTTCAAAAAGGCGACGCGCAAGCCGGTGGACTGCAACCGATGACGCTTACGTTTCGACTCGGGGGAGTGGTTTTGGAGAAGCTCATTGCACATCTTGAGCATCATCCAGAAGATTTGAATCCGATTGGCAATCCCGCATTACGCCCATTTCCAGTCGCACACTTGCGTCATTATCCGCGATGGGCAATTACGGGGTTGGCCGGATTAGCGGCCCAAGCCAAAGCAGGCGGAGATTTTCCGACGGACCTAGCTTACGTTAATATATGTACTCTGCCTCGCGAAGGACAGGTGGGCATCAATGCAGCGCGTGTATTTCGAGTGGACGGTACGGATGCCTGGGATTTAACACGTGCCGAAATGGAAGGGCGGGCTAAGGTTTTGCAGATGACGCGCTTTTTTCAACGCCACGTGCCCGGTTTTGAAACGAGTGTCCTGCTCGACATTGCTCCGCACATGGGCGTACGCGAAACACGTCGCATTGTTGGTTTGGCTACACTCACCGGCGATGACGTGCAGAACGCACGCGTCTTCCCTGACGCGATCGCGCAAGGGATCTATCCCGTGGATATCCACAGCCAAAATAGTTCCCCCTCACATTTCCAGTTATTGCAAAAACCGTATACGATCCCATACCGTGCACTTGTCTCAGACAATCTTGAAAATGTGCTCGTATCTGGTCGCGCGATTTCAACTGACCGGGTCGCCTTTGGTAGCATCCGGGTCATGTCGCACTGCATGGCGATTGGTCACGCCGCCGGTGTCGCCGCAACGCTTGCACTCGACACGGGTGCAACCCCAGCTGAAATCAATGTGGCGCGCTTGCAAACAGAATTGATTAAGCAAGGTGCGCTCATCGGTACAATGTAATTGGTAGAGGATAATTATTTTGCAATCACGTGAACGGTTTCTAACTGCTTTACGATGTGAACAACCCGACCGGGTGCCTATCTGGGATTGGGTCAACAACCCGTCCTTGTATGAATTTTACCTGGGTCAGACACCTCAATTCTTTGATGCGCGTCTGGCAGTGCAACTCTCCCGTGCCCTGGGATTAGACGCCGCCTGGATCCCAGCCGGCGGATTCATGGCTTTGATGGATCCGCATTGGCACTGGTTGGACCCGACCACGTACCGGGATGAATGGGGCACGCGGTATCAGCGCGAAGAAGGCGCCTGGCCCACCGCTTTCCCTGCCGAATATCCCGTCCAAACCCCACCCGATTGGGAACGCTTGCT
>CAZPIR010000240.1:0-6350 GCA_964586085.1 uncultured Anaerolineaceae bacterium
ACGCGGGACTGGAACCGCAACTCGGCGCGGTCTCCGCCGCGTATGTGTTGATTCTCGCCATCCTGGGTCCTCTGCTGGCGCGCCTCGCGCCAGAGTAAACCATGTCCACCTATCACATCACTCAATCAACCATCACGTCGAATTCACGCGCCGAATGTCGCCTGCGTTTCGGGTGGGTCTCATGATACTCGGATCATTTCCACTCATCGCGCCGTACGAATTGCTCATCAAACCCGCGTGGCGCGATTGGTTCAATCCGTTCTTTCTGTTCTTTTTCGCCATTTCACTCGGCGCGATGTCGGTGAGTGTGGGTTTCATCATGGCTGGGCTAGCAGGCTTGAGCCAGCGCATCTACTTTGACATCCCAGCCCGCACGCTCATCTACGAATCCGATTCGTGGCTCGCACGATTTCGGCAAATCCGTTATCGCTTTGCCGACCTCGAACGAGTAGAGATCGTCGAGCACGATGCGTCGGAAGGTCCGACGACGTTTTATCTGCGGCTTGAGGTTCGGCACGGCGCGAAAATCGAATTCGGCGATTTCGACTCACGCGCGGACGCCGAACACTATCGCCAAATTCTAGACGGCTTGCTTGACCGCACCCAAACAATTTGGGAAATCGCCTGACCCTCAGCGTTTGTTTTTTGCATCTCGGCGCGGACATGCTATAATGCCGCCGTGAAATTTGCGAAAGCATACCCCTTGCTGGCGATACTCCTCGCCGTGTTTGTGATTGCGCCGCTGGATTACCCCGGCGCATTTCAATCCCACACTGGCTTGCTCGCCTACTATAATTTGATTGACCTCGCGCAACGCCCGCTCCAGTTTTTCAACTGGGCGCCGACCGTCGGCGCGGCGTTCGATCTGTTTCGCACCGATGGCGCACTGCCCTATCTCGTCGCGCTCGTTTTCCATTCGCTCGGCTTCGATGCGCTCGCCGCGATCAAACTCGTCTACGCACTCGCGTGGGTCGCTAGCGGCATAACGATGTTTACGTTCGCGCGCAAATGGTTCAACGAGTCCGGCGCACTGCTCGCCGCCGTCGTCTACGTTTACCTCCCATTTCACATCGCCACCGTGTACGTGCGCGGCACATTCGCCGAATCGGTAATCTGGGCATGGATGCCGCTTGCGTTGCTCGCAATCAGTAGACAGTCGCCAGTAGACAGTAGACAGACTTTTGCCTTTTCACTTTTAACTTTTAGCTTGATGTTCCTCACCCAACCTGGGCTTGCAATTTTATTCGCGCTCGTCACAGTCGTATTTCATTTTGTTCAAGTTGGATCATTGGCACATTGGCGAATTGGCACATTGCCCGTTTTCGCCGGACTCGCGCTCGGCGCCATTCTCTACACACCGACGCTTTTGCGTTACGGCGCACACAGCGCGCGCGATGGATTCAACGCCAATTACGTTTTGCCGTTTCAACTTTTTTCCGCGCAGTGGGGATTCGGCGTCAGCACCGGCAGTTTCCTCGATCAATTTCCCTTTCAACTGGGCATCGCCGCGTTGGGATTGACAATTGTTGCGCTAGCATTGGCATGGCAATCGAATACACCGTTGCGCCGAACCGTTTTTGTTTTTCTCGGCATTGCGGTCGTGTTGTGCGTACTCACGTTTGAAATCGCGTCGCCCCTTTGGAAAATCCTGGGGGTGTTTGTCGCCTATCCCTGGCAGGTGCTCGCCTTTGCCGGACTCGCGCTCGCGTTCGTCGCCGGCTCGGCGCTCGAATTCGATGCGCGGCTCACCAAGCCGGCAATGCTCGCGTTTTTCATCGCCCTGCCGGTGATGGCGAGTTACGGTTATCTCGCGCCGCGTTTCCTCGATGCCAAGCCAGCGCGTCCCATCATTGCGACGTTCAACGACAACGAGGTTGCGCTTCTCGATTATCGCATCGTCGGTCCACTGCGGCACGGCGCAACTCTGCGCGTGTATCTCACGTGGCAAGCATTGCAACCCATCTACACCGATTACAGTGTGTTCGTCCAAGCCGTTCACGAGAACGGCGAAACGTACGGGCAATCGGATAACAAGCCGCAGGATGGCGCGTCGCCGATGATAAAGTGGATGCCGGGGCAAGTGGTGATTGACACACACCTGGTTCAGATCAACGTGGATGGACCGGACGAAGGGTATCATCTCGAACTGGGAATTTACAAGCCCGCGACCGGCGAACGCGCCCTCACCGCGACTGGTCTAGACCACATTGCCGTGCCGCGTCCCGGCGACCCCGAACCGGTCGTCAGCGAAAATTTACCGCCGAGCAAATAAATTATTTCGTGGTTCACGCCCGTAATCTTGACAACCGCTAATGAAAAAATTCGATTCCTATTTGATATTACTTTTCCTCTTTGCGATTTTCGCCATCGCGCCGCTCACCGCGCCCGGTTATTTTTGGGGCGCGCACGATGGACGACACTCGGTGTACTTTTTATTCGAGTTCGACCGCTCGATCCAGGACGGCATTTTCTATCCGCGCTGGGCGCCCGACTATACGTTCGGCTACGGCTATCCGATGTTCAACATTTACGCGCCCGGCTCGCTCTACATCGGCGAAGCGTTTCACCTGCTCGGTTTCGATTTTGTCACCGCGACGAAATTGACATTCGCACTCGCCGTTTTATTTTCCGGCGCGGCAATGTTTGGTTTCGTCAAACGGCTCACCGGGTCGAGTCGCGCCGCATTCCTCTCCGGCGTCGCCTACATCTACATCCCGTACCACATCGCCGACATGTACGTGCGCGCCGCGCTCGCCGAATCGGTCGCGCTGATTTTTCTGCCGCTCGCGCTGTGGGGTTTTCTCGAAACAGTCGAGCGCCCGCGCGCAACCACGCTCGTTGCGACCGCGCTCGCGTACGCGGCGATGATGTTTTCGCACAACGGCATCGCAATGATGTTCACCGTCGTGCTCGCGTGCTGGGTCTTGTTCCTGATGCTCGGCAAAATTCCCCTTGCGTCACTGCGCACGCGATTTCGTGATTTTGTGATCCTGGGTTTGTCCCCACTCGGCGCAATTTTTCTCGGCGTCGGCATCGTCGCAATTTTCCTGATTCCCGCCGCGCTCGAGTACCAGTACGTCCGCACCGACCAATGGCTCGGCAATTATTACGATTACTCGAAACACTTTGCCTACGTGTTCCAACTCTTTGCGCCGACCTGGGGCTTTGGCATCAGCAATCCTGGTCCGCGCGACGATATGTCGTTCCAACTTGGCGTGACGCCGGTCGTGCTCGCGATGCTCAGCCTGTTCGCGATGATTAAAAATCCCGGCAACACGCGACGGTTCTGGATTTTCTTTGCGGTGATGGCGAGCGCGATTGCATTCTTGATGCTGGGCATTTCTGCGCCCTTGTGGCAAGTGCTCCGTCCGATTTTATCGTTCGCGCAATTTCCGTGGCGACTGCTCACGCTGACGACCGTGCCGCTCGCGATTCTCGCCGGCGCAATCATCGTCACGCACGAAGCGGACGATGCCAAGAATGCGACCTTGCCCACGTTTTTGCTCGCCGCGCTAATCGTGCTCGGTTCATTCCCCTACTTGCAAGCGCAAATGATTCTCGAACCAAAAGAAGGACCGATCAGCATCCTGGGTCTGTTTCGCTTTCAACAGAGTGCGGGCGAAATGACCGGCTCGACCGCGTGGGTCAAGGAAATTCCGGATTGGTCGCCAATTGCCGATGTCTACTTTGCTGGCAAGCGCGTCAAATCGAAAATTGATTTCACCGACATCAACCCGGACGAAATTTGGCTCGGCGTAGACCAAGCCGGCAAGGGTGTGCGCGCGAACGGCGAGCGGGTCTTTTTCGATTCGCAAGTGGACGGACTGCCGATCACGTTCAACACCTTTTATTATCCGGGCTGGCGCGCGTACCTCACCCCGGAAAAAAGCGAGGAGATCATCCGCGAACTGCCCATCACCCAGGTCGGCGAGTTGGGGCGCATTCAGGTCCAAGTCCCCAAAGGTCGTTACTGGCTCGTCCTGCGTTTCGAGGATTCGCTTCCGCGCGTTATCGGCACGTGGCTCTCGGTCGTGAGCATCATCGTTGCGCTCGGCATTCTAGCCTGGGATGTTTGGAAAAAAAGAATTCAGAAGGCGCAAAGATGATCCAACGTCTATCATCTTTCGCCCATCGTCTTCCGTCTTCCGTCTTCCGTCTTCCGTCCTCCGTCACCCTGCTCTTTGCTTTCACCGCCTTTGCGCTCCTGCCCCTCACCGCGCCCGGTTATTTCGTGCGAGCGCACGACGCGCGGCACTCGGTCTATTTTTTGCAAATGTTCGACTTGTCCGTGCGCGATGGCGCGTGGTTTCCACGCTGGGCAGTGGATATGGTTTTCGGCTACGGCTATCCACTCTGGATCATTCTCGCGCCGATTCCGTTTTTTGTCGGCGAGGCATTCATCCTGCTCGGCGCGGATGTCGTTAGTGCGGTCAAGCTCACCGACGGAGTCGCCGTATTTTTCTCCGCGCTCACAATGTATTTGTTCGCGCGGCGCGTGCTCGGCAACAAACACGCCGCGCTCGTCGCCGCCGTTGCGTACGTTTATGTGCCGTATCATCTCGTTGATTTGTACGTGCGCGGCGCGCAAGCCGAACTTGTCGCATTCGTTTTTCCGCCGCTGATTCTGTGGGCATTCCATCGCCTCGCAAGTGAACCCACCGGGCGCAACGTCGCGCTTGCCGCGCTGAGTTACGCCGGCATTTTGCTCTCGCACATCCAAACCGCCGTGTTCGTCACACCGATTGTCGGCGCATATTTATTGTTCCTGCTAATTTTTCCGCCGCACAAAATACGCAACACGCAATACGTTCTACGTTTCACGCTTTACTCTGCACTGGCTATTCTCCTCGCACTCGGCATCACTGCCATTTTCATCACGCCGATTTTGTTCGAGCAACGGTACTTGAAAAGCGACGCGCTCATTGATGGCTTTTTCGATTATCGCAAACATTTCTTGAACCTGAACCAATTGTTTTCGCCGTTCTGGGGTTATGGTTACGCCGGCGAAAATGGCAACGATCAATTTTCTCTGCAACTCGGTTTGCTCCCGGTCTTGCTCACATTCGCCGCACTGTGGCGCATTCGCCGCACTGAAATCGCGCACACCACATTCTTTACGATTGTGCTTGGCGTGCTCGTGTTTGCAATGTTGCCCATCTCCGCGCCGTTGTGGGAACCGTTCGCCGCGATTGTCGCGTTCGTCCAATTTCCGTGGCGTCTGCTCATCGTCACGGCAACCGCGCTCGCGTTTCTCTCCGGCGCGGCGTTCCTCGCACTCGATCAATCGCGCGACCAAGTCAACGCGCTCGCCCTCTGCTTGCTGTTCGTCGTCGCGAGTTTTCCGTACACACTTCCGCAACACACCGAGGCAACATTCAATTATCAAACGCAAATGGAATTCGAGGTCAAGGATCGCGAGCTGTTGGGCGACACAACCTGGACAAGTGTGCGCCCGCAAGACTCGCCGCTCGTCGCTCAGTACATCGCTGGCGAAAAATTGACACGCGCGATCTCGCTCGACGACCACGCCACCGTCGAAACGATGCGGTACGGTGGACAATCAGTTGAGGTGCGCGTCAATGCGAGCGCGCCGGCACGCATTCAATTTTACACGCGCTATTTTCCGGGTTGGACAGCGCGGCTCAATGGACAACCGCTCACGCTCGAGCCGTTCGGCGAGCAGGGCTTGATTCTCGCGCACGTTCCCGCCGGCACACACGATTTGAAAATTCGTTTTGAAGACACGCCGCCCCGCCAAATCGGCGCGGCGATTTCCGGCACGAGCCTGTTGATTGCCTTGGCGCTGATCTACTTGAAGCGCCGTTAGACAAATTTTCTCTATTGGCAAATCGCGCAAGGTTTGTTATAATGCCGAACGAGCGAAACACATGATACAACATCAATCTAGGTTGAGGCACACCCTTTTATGAGTCCCGAGCGCCCCACGCCGCCCTCGCGGCCCGGTGGAAAAGAATCTTGGCGCGTCGAGCGAATGGTGCAACGCGTGCCCGCGCACCTCGGCGAGCAAACCAACGAAGCCGTCTCGCCATGGATCATGGTCGCCGGCATTATTTTGTTGGTGCTCGTAGTGTGCTCGGTGCTCTTTTTCTTGCTCGGTGGCTCGGGACGATTTTTTGCGACTGCCGCGCCCACCCCCACCCGCACGCGCGCGCTCACCCCGCCGATTACGTTTATCCCGGTCACGCTCGCCGTACCCACACCCAGCATCACGCCGACGATTGCCAGTGCCAAGTCCAAGGTACAATCCGGCGAGACCTTGAGCGACATTGCCGCCAAGTACAAAGTGCCGGTGCAAGCCATCATGACCGCCAACAACATGCGGAACGAGG
>CAZPIR010000241.1:0-261 GCA_964586085.1 uncultured Anaerolineaceae bacterium
GTGGTGTCGCCGGTGTCGTCGGCGAAGTGAACGATCGCTTTTCCGCGTACACGTCAGAGTCTATCGCAACGGAACGTCTCGACGGCGGCAAGATGATGTTTCGTTTTATTCCCGAAGACGAAGGCACTTTGCTGACGATTGATTACTGCGCGCGCGCCGTCACCGAATTGCATCGCCGGAATTTGTTCGCGTTCGTCGAGCCGCTCCCGCAAGAAAAAGTGGACGGCAAATACAAGGTCAACGCGAGTGTGCCCGTGCTCG
>CAZPIR010000241.1:271-6343 GCA_964586085.1 uncultured Anaerolineaceae bacterium
GAAACTCGCCAACGTCAGCGCCGCGCTCGGCGAATCGTCGCAACACACCTGGTTGAAAATTCCGTACGTCGCCGGGTACGAACAGGTCGCCCTGTCCACCACACTTCCAATTTTGATGCTCGGCGGTGAATCGGCGGGCGATGTGGGACCGACACTGAAAAATTTTGCGGCGGGTCTGCAAGCCGGCGCAAGTGTGCGCGGCGCGATGATCGGACGCAACATCTTGTTCCCCGGTCAAAGCGATCCGCTTGCCGCCGCGCTCGCCGTGAACGCGGTGGTGCATCACGGCGTCAACCCGGACGAGGCGCTCGCCAAAATCGAAAACAACCAAGGCAAGGCGATGGACGCTTTGACGCGCTGGATCAAGTAAATCTCTCGCAAGGGGAAAATAAGATGGATCATCGCACGCGCATTCTCGCCGCGATTCGACATCAGCGGCTGGATCGGATTCCAACGGATATGTGGGCAACGGTCGAAGTGCAGGAAAAGTTGTTCCAGCATTTTCAGATCGAAACACAACAAGGCGTCCCATCGGTCGGTATCGAATTGATGGGCGGCGCATTGTCGCGCGATGTGGACGCGATTTTGGAATTGTTTGACCGATTGGATATTGACGGTATCCTCGTGGTCAAGCCGCCGTACATTGGCCCGCCGTTACGCGTCGAGCCGGAGTACTGGGAAAATGAATGGGGGATGGGATTCCGTCGCCAGAGTTACGGAGGTGGATTCTACAGCGAGCGTGTGCGTTTTCCACTTGCTGAGGCGGAGACAATCCGAGACCTGGATACGTACTCGTTCCCCAACCCGGATTGGTACGATTACGCCGCGCTCCCGCAACTCGTCGCGCGCTGTCGTGGGCGCGTTGTATCGTGCGGATACACCGCGCCATTTTTCTATCACAACCTGTTGCGTGGACTCGAATTGTCTTTGATGGATGTCGCGTTGCGTCCGGAATTTACCCAGTATCTCGTTCAACACATCTCTGATTTTTTCACCGAGTATCATCGGCGCTGTTTCGAAGCAACGCGCGGCTTGATTGATCTGACTCAAGTCACCGATGATTTCGGTTCGCAAAATGGTTTGCTCATCAGCGGCAAGATGTTCGACACGTTTTATCGTTTGGCGATCCAACGCGCGATTGATCTGGCTAAATCGTACGGTGTGCTGGTCTTTCATCACGACGATGGCGACCTGCGCAAATTGCTTCCGCGCCTGTGCGAAATGGGCATTGATGTGCTCAATCCGATTCAGTGGCGTTGTGGCGACTGGGATTTAGCCGCCCTGAAAAACGAATACGGTGCGCGGCTTTGTTTTCACAGTGCCGTGGACAATCAGCAGACATTGGCTTTTGGTACCGCCGCCGATGTGCGCGCTCAGGTCAAGCATTTGATCGAGACACTGGCGCACGATCAAACCGGTTTTATCGTCGGTCCTTGCCACAATCTGCAAATCGTCTCGCCGGTTGAGAATATCATCGCGCTCTACGACGCGGCGCGCGAATACGGCAGATTTTCTGAACACATAGGATGAAGATGAATCTCAACTTACATTTCACCGAACAAGATTGGCAACGCATCGCGCGCGATTGGTCGGCGTGGTGGGCGGGCGAACTGAATCGCCCGCTCGTGATGATTGAAGGATTCGACGCGCCGTGGAATGATGGCCTCACCGACATTCACAACCTGGGTGGTCTTGTCATCAACCTGCCGTTTGATATGTCGGCTGACCAGGTTTTGGATTACTATCAACCGCGCCTCGAAGCAAAACATTTTTACGGCGACGCATTCCCAAGATGGAAATTGACCTTTGGTCCCGGCATCATCGCCGGGTTTCTGGGCGCGCGCGTGCATCCCAAACCGGAAACCGTTTGGTTCGAGCCGTCCGCGCCGGTCGCGATCCAGGATTTACAGTTGCAGTGCTCGGCCGAGAATGTGTGGTGGCAACGCATCCGCGACCTGACGCAACGCGCGGTCGAACGCTGGGGCGATCAAGTGTGCATCGCGCACACCGACCTCGGCGGCAACTGTGACATTCTCGCTTCGTTCGTCACAACGCAACAACTGCTCTTTGAACTACACGACCATCCCGAACACGTCGCGCGACTTGTCAATCAAATCACCCAGGTCTGGTTGCATTACTATCAAGCACTGTACAACATCATTCGCGCGAGTCCGTGCGGCACCACTCCCTGGGCGCCGATCTGGTCGCCGGGGCGATGCTATATGTTGCAGAGCGATTTTGCATATATGATTTCGCCGGCAATGTTCGAGCGTTTCATCTTGCCGGATTTGCAAGCGTGTTGCGACACGCTCAATCACGCGTTTTATCATCTCGATGGCAAGGGGCAGATTCGACATCTCGACCAGTTGTTGGCGATCAAAAATCTGCACGGCATTCAATGGATTCCGGGCGATGGCGCGCCGCCGCCGCACGAGTGGTTGCCCTTGCTCAAACGCATCCGCGATGCGGGCAAACTGTGCCAACTGTTTGTCAGTCCGCAAGGCGCGCAAACGATTGTGCGCGAGTTGGGCGGGCGTGGCTTTGCGTTTTACATCACGCAACAAATGTCGGCGGACGAGGCAAACGATTTTCTCCGCGCGCTTCAAGCGCAAGACCGCACGCCCTGGCAGTGATTCCAAATTCAAAAGGTGACGACCGATGAATGACCGCGAACGATTTTTGGCGACGATGCACTATCAACCGCGCGACCGCGCGCCGATTTTGGATTTTAGTTTTTGGAATGAAACGCTCCCCATCTGGCACGAGCAGGGATTGCCGCGCCACGTCACACGCAAGAACAGCGACGATTTTTTTGGAATGGACATTGGCATTGACGCCATCTCGAACGCGACCGGCGTCATCGCCGGACTCGCGCCTGTGTTCGAAGAAACCGTCCTCGAAGATCGCGGCGAGGAAGAAGTGTGCCAGCAAAAAGATGGCGTGCGCGTTTTGCGGCGCAAGTTTATGGTTTCGATTCCGCAACACCTGGGACACTTGCTCGTAGATCGCGCGAGTTGGAACGAGCATTACAAACCGCGTCTCGATCCGAGCAATCCTGCCCGCTATCCGGCAGATTGGGATGCGCGTGTCAAGGTGTGGTGCGACCCCAAACGCGAAGACGTGATTGCCTTGCCGGGCGGCAGTCTGTACGGTTGTTTGCGCGATTGGATGGGTCTGGAACAAATTTCGATGGTCGTCTATGATGATCCAGCGTGGTTCGAGGAAATGGTCACGACCGTCGCCGATTGTATCGTTGGCACGTTGACGCGCATCCTTGCAACCGGCGGACGCTTTGATGTGTGCGCCATCTGGGAAGACATGGCGTACAATCGCGGTCCCCTGCTCAGCCCCAAACATTTCAAGCAATACCTCGTGCCACAGTATCGCCGCATCACCGACCTGTTGCACAAACATGACGTGGATACGATCTGGGTGGACTGCGACGGCAAGATTGATCAACTGATTCCGTTGTGGCTCGATGCCGGTGTAAATTGTATGTTCCCGCTCGAAATCGGCACCTGGGGCGCGGACCCGATTGCATATCGGCAACGCTTTGGCAGATCGTTGTTGTTGATGGGCGGCTTTGACAAACACATTCTCGCGCGCACGCAAGCCGAAATCGCGCAAGAGGTCGAACGGCTCGCGCCACTTGTCGAGGAGGGCGGGTACATTGGCTTTTGCGATCATCGCGTACCGCCGGATGTGCCGCTCGAAAATTACTTGTTCTATCTCGAAACGATTCGCCGGGTGTGGGGCAAAAACATAAACTTGCGCGCCATGCAATCCATGGCGTAAATTGCGATTGGGAATTCACATGGATGTCGTTCTCGGGCTTGACCTCGGCACAACAAACATCAAAGCGCTCGCGGTGGGCGTGGACGGACAACCCATCGCGAGCGCGTTTGCGTCAACGCCAGATATCAACGGTGAGTACGATGCCGAAGAATTGTGGCGCGTCTGCGCGCGCTTGACGCGCGAGATCGTTGCGAACCTGGGTTCGTCGCATCACATCGCCGGCGTCGCCGTCGCAAGCATGGGCGAGTCCGGCGTCTTGCTCGACGAGCACGCGCAACCACTCGCGCCGATTATTCCCTGGCACGACCAACGCACCGCGAGCACCATCGAAACGATTCGCGCACAAATTTCCGAACCCGCCTTGTATCGTATCACCGGCTTGCCCTTGCGCCACATTTACTCGGCAAACAAATTGATGTGGTACCGCGCAAACGCGCCGGATATTTTTGCGCGCGCGCAAACCTGGCTCTGCCTCGCCGACTGGATCACGTTTCGCTTGACCGGGCAGTGCGCAACGAGTTACTCGATGGCATGCCGCACCATGCTGTTCGATGTGGCACAGCGCGCGTGGTCGGATGAACTCATCCGCTTGTTGAATTTTTCCCCGCATTTGTTTTCTCCCGTTTTGCCCAGCGGGCAAATTGTTGGCACGGTCACCAACATTGCCTCGAACGAAACCGGGTTACATGCCGGCACACCCGTCGCTACCGGCGGACACGATCACATTTGCGCCGCGCTCGCCGCGGGCGTCATCGAACCCGGGTCAGTACTGGATTCATCGGGCACCGTCGAGGCACTCTTGACTCCGCTGGCATCGCCAATTCTCGACAATGCGCAGACGAGCGGAATGTCGTGCGGCTGTCACACCGTACGCGAGGCGTACTATATGCTCGGCGGCGTGATGAGTGGCGGCGTCGTCAACTGGCTGGCGCGCACGTTCGTGGACGATGATGCGCCGGCAACAATCGCGCGAATGATGCAAGACGCCGCAACATCGCCGCTCGGCGCAAACAATTTGTGGTTCGAACCATACCTCGACGGCGCATCCTCACGTCCGCGCGACCCGAATGCGTTCGGTGCCTGGGTCGGTTTGCGCTTGCATCATTCGCGCGCCGACCTGGTTCGCGCCGCAATGGAAGGTGTGACATTCGGCATTCGCTATCTTGCGCAAGGTATGGAGCAAGCGAGCGGGCACCCGCTTCGACAGATGCGCGCGGTGGGTGGCGGCACGCGCAATGCATGGTGGCAACAATTAAAAGCGGACATCCTGGGTGTGCCGATTGAAACACTCGCCGTATCAGATGTGACCGCGCAAGGCGCGGCTCTGCTTGCAGGCATTGCCATCGGCATGTTTACCGATGCGAACGATGCCGCGCAACACGCGTATCGTCCCGCGCAATGTTATGCACCCAATCCGGAATATCACACTCGTTACAATGCGTTGTATCAACGAGTCTTTGAAAAACTATATCCCGCGCTAAAAAATATTCCCTTGCTCGCCGAATAATGTGTGGCAAAAAAAATCCCCGTCGGTTGACGGGGATTTTTTTTGCCCGACCTCAGAGTGCTTGCGCTATTTGTTAGCAAGGGAGCACTATGCTACAATAACAATCGGCAACCTTTGATTTAAGAGTGAGGAGTGTTGAATGCCATTTGACTTTGTCTCACGTCGTTCGCCCGTGTTCGCCCGCAACGGCATGGTTGCGTCATCCCAACCGCTCGCCACGATGGCGGGCATTCGTATTTTGCAAGCCGGGGGTAATGCCGCTGATGCCGCCGTCGCGACTGCCACCGCGCTCAATGTCACCGAGCCAACCTCGACCGGACTCGGCGGCGACATGTTCGCGTTGTTCTACGATGCGAAAACCAAAAATGTCACCGCGCTCAACGGCTCAGGTCGCGCGCCCGCCGCGTTGACGATTGATTTGATTCGCCAACAAAATCTTGCCTCACCCAATCACCAAATCGCCCAACCCTACCACGCCCACAACGTCACTGTTCCCGGCGCGTGCGCCGGGTGGTGCGATTTAATCGAACGACACGGCACAATGCCGATGCAAAAAATTCTCGCGCCCGCGCTTGAACTTGCCGAGCACGGATTTCCGGTTGCGCCGACGACGGCGTACTTTTGGCAACGCGGCGCGGAGCGTCAACTCCAATCGGCATTAAATGGACACGAACTCACGATTGGCGGACGCGGACCACGCGCGGGCGAAATTTTTCGCAACCCTGGTTTGGCGCGCACAATGTGGACAATTGCCGAAGGTGGCAAGGACG
>CAZPIR010000242.1:0-6290 GCA_964586085.1 uncultured Anaerolineaceae bacterium
TGAGGGGCAAATGTTAAATGTTCTCGCAGAAGGATTGGTGCTGGTTGGCGCGATGATTCTGATCGCCGCTCTCTTCCGCGTGCGTCAATTGGTTGTGCAACTCCCGATAGGGCAAGTCCGACGCCGCTGGTATGGGTTGACTGGTCTCATCATGATCTTCTTGACCGGTTATGCCGCGTATGCCATCATTTTTTGGGAGCATCACATCGAGTGGCTGGATCTGATTGTTCCCATTATTTTCTTGCTTGGTGCGATCTTTGTTTGGTTAGTGACCACGCTCTCACTTCAAACCGCGATCGACATTCGCCGAGTGACCATCCTGGAGCAGGAAAACATTACCGATCCGTTGATTGGGATTTATAATCGGCGCTATTTAGATCGTCGGTTAGCCGAAGAAGGTGCCCGTGCGCAACGCTATGCACTTCCCCTTTCCATCCTCCTTCTTGATATTGATCTCTTCAAGCGCGTAAATGATGTACATGGTCACCAGGTCGGTGATGCGGTCTTGAGCTATTTGGGGCGTTTGATCCTGAATGCTATTCGCGCATCAGATATCGTCGCACGGTACGGGGGCGAAGAAATTCTCATCATTACTCCGCACACTTCAACCGCCACGGCAACTGATCTGGCCGAACGAATCCGTCAGCACATTGAGACCCACGAACTGGTCTTGACCGATGAACATGGTCAGCGCAAATCCATTCGGATTACGGTGAGCATCGGCGTGGCGACCTTGAATTCCGAAATCAGAGATTGCCAACACCTGGTAGAGCAGGCAGACCAGGCGTTGTATCGCGCGAAACAAGAAGGACGTAATCGCGTCAGCGTCTCGAATCCGAGTTCGGTTTGACCCGCCGTAACTGGTCTTGATCCTTCAGAGTAAATTTCCAACAAGCACGACTCTTTAGCATGAGAAATTGCGAGGAAACATGTCCAAGCTTCTAATGTCTATCCAACGTTGGTTGGAACCACCTTGTTTTCCAGGCGATGAAGCGAAAACGCATCAAGCACAATTGATGCATACCTTGGGTCTCTATTTCATGTTCGCCCTGGTCGTCGCGGCAGTCCTGCTGATCCCACTTTTTGTTGTGCAAAAGATAGCGACGTGGATGATGATTGCCCTCCTACTGATGGTGTATTTTATCGCTCGACATCAGATGTTCCAAGGGAAACTCGAGCTTGCCGGCATCATGGTCGTCGCATCCGCATGGGTCGTTTTCGAGGGGATGGCCATCATTGCCGGTGGCATCGCCAGCCCAATGCTTTTCGCTGTTTCCGCGGCGACCATCATCATTAGTTTGCTGTTCAAAGCGCGGATCGGAAATCTGTTTGTGTTGGCAAGCATCGTGACCGGATTGGGCATGGCGTTCTTGCAACAAATCGGATTCGTGCTGCCTCAATATTTTACTTTCCAACCAACCACTACTTGGTTCTTGTTTACATTGGCCATTATCTTTATGAATAGCACAATGAACCTGGTAGTTGGCAAATTGGAAAATGCGCTCGCGTTTGCACGCCAGCAGGGTGAGGCACGCCAACAAGCGGAACAGGCACTGCGCCACACTGAAGAACGTTTTCAGATGTTTATGCAATACTTTCCGGGGTTGGCATACATGAAAGATTCGGACGCGCGTAACCTCTTTGCCAATGCCGGATTCAAGACCTATCTTGGCATCGATCCCAATGAGATCATCGGCAAAACAAACACCGCAATTTTCGGTTCAGAATTTGGTGAAATGATTGATCGTGACGATCAGCAGGTGCTCGAGTCGGGAAATAGTCGCGTGGTCGAGGAAGAATTTGGCGGAAAAATCTGGATGACCTACAAATTCTGCATCAATCAACCTGAGGCCAAGCCTTTGCTCGGCGGTATCACTTTGGACATCACCGAGCGCAAGCGCGCCGAACAAGCATTGCGTGAAAGTGAAGCTCGCTTGCATCTTTCGATTGACAACATGCTCGAGGGATACGGACTCCATGAAGCTATCTTGGATCCACAAGGTCGCATGGTGGATTATCGGTTTCTTGAATTCAATCCTGCCGCACAAAGGATCTCGAACATGGATGACCGCGCGGCAATTATTGGAAAAACCGCGCTGGAACTCTATCCGCATCTTGTGGAACGCGGCTTGATGGATCGCTACGCGGAGGTGATGGCAACCGGTGAGTCCGTCCGACTGGATGATTTTTATTACCAAGGTGATAAGTTGGACAAGGCGCTCGACATTGCGTGTTTCCGGATTGACGACCATCACTTTGCTTGCACATTTCGTGACATCACCGAGCATAAGCGTATCGAGAACGCGTTGCGCGAGAGCGAGACGTTATTCCGAGTGGCTTTTGAAAATACCCTGGTCGGAATGGTCTTTACCTCGCTCACTGGTCAATTGTTACGTATGAACGATGCTTTTTGCTTGATGCTGGGGTATTCGCAAACAGAATTAAAGCAAGTTGAGTTTGGGGCTTTGACACACCCCGACGACCGAGCATTGAGTTACGAGTACCTGCAACGATTGTTGCGCGGGGAACAACGAACCTGCCGATTTGAAAAACGCTACTGGCATAAAAATGGCCAGGTTGTCTGGGCGGACATCGGCGTCTCGCTAGTGTACGGCACAAAGGGTGAGCCACTCCATTTTATCACCTATACCCAAGATATTTCAGAACGCAAGCGTGCGGAACAAGCCTTGCGCGAAAGCGAAACCCGTTTTCGCCTGCTGGTTGAGCGTAGCTCGGATATCATTACGATTTTGGATCCAGATGGAACGGCGCGGTACGAAAGCCCCGCGCATGAACACCAGCTTGGATATACATCCGAGGAGATGATTGGCACATATCCGATGGCACTGGTTCATCCCGATGACTTGCCTCAACTGACGCAAATATTTATAGAAGGCTTGAATCAACCAGGGTATGTCGCTCAGGCTCAATATCGGATCCGCCACAAAGATGGATCGTGGCGTGAACTGGAATCCTCAGCGCGTAACTTGATTGATGATCCGTTGATCAATGGCATCCTCATCAACTCGCGCGATATTACTGAACGAAAGCGCGCGGAAGAATTACTCTTGATTCGGATGCGGCTAATGGACATTGCGGAAACAAGTTCTTTAGGCGAGCTCTTGCAAAAAACGCTCGACGAAGTGGAAGCGCTCACGCAGAGTCGCATTGGATTTTATCATTTTGTCGAAGCGGATCAAACGACACTCTCGCTCCAAGCCTGGTCCACCCGCACCGAGAAAGAATTTTGCACTGCGCAAGGCAAAGGGCTACATTATAGCGTTGCCGATGCGGGAGTGTGGGCAGATTGTGTACGTCATCGGGGCCCGATCATTCACAACGACTATGCTTCCTTGCCCCACTCCAAAGGAATGCCGGAAGGACATGCTCAAGTGGTTCGCGAACTGGTTGTGCCGATCCTACGCAATGACTTGGTCGTGGCTATTCTTGGCGTGGGGAACAAACTATCGGACTATGACGAAAAAGATGTGTCTGTCGTAACATATCTAGCGGATGTGGCTTGGGAAATTGCAGACCGCAAACGTGCAGAAGAAGCCTTACGTACCAGTACAGCAAAACTTGAAACCTTGGTTAATGTTTCACCGCTCGCGATCACGTTGCTCGATTCTGACGGAAAGGTTCAATTATGGAACCCTTCGGCAGAACGGATTTTTGGCTGGACTATCTCCGAAGTCATTGGTCAGCCTAATCCGATCGTGCCACCCGATAAACAAAACGAGTATCGGGCTTTAAGTGTTCAAGTCAATCAAGGTAAAGCACTAGCCAACCAAGAAGTCGTTCGCCAACGCAAAGATGGTTCACTGGTTGATGTGAGTATCTCATCGGCGCTGCTCTATGCCGTTGATGGGAATGTGGTTGGTCGAATGGCAATTGTTGCCGACATCACCGCGCGTAAACGAGCAGAAGAACAATTAGTCAAATTGAACGAATGTATGCTCAACTTTGGCATTGATCCGCTGGAGAACATCAACCGTCTCACGGCATTGGGTGGGGAACTCTTGAATGCTGACTGCGCGCTTTACAATCGTTTGGAGCAAGGTATGCTCTGCTCGTGGGGACAGTGGCATATCCCACCGGGGTATAATCCACAAGATAAACCTGATGGGCATATCTGTTATGACGTAATTAAACTAGGCAGTGATAAACCATTTATCGTGCGTCATCTGTCCGAAACGCCGTACGCTCAAAGTGATCCGAATGTCATCCCCTACCAGTTGCAAACGTATGTTGGGCAAGTGGTCAAGTTCGATAACCAATGCGTTGGTTCGCTGTGCATGGTTTATCAAAGAGACTATATCCCGACAGAAGATCAACAACGGCTCATGGGAATCATCGCCTCGGCAATCGGAGTTGAGGAACGACGCAAGCAGGCAGAACAAGCCCTAACAGAAAGCGAAAAGAAATACCGCGAACTCTTCCAGGTCAACAAAGATGGGATCGCCATTTTCCTGTTGAATCCCCAAGGACCACCCAGTACGTTTGTCGAGATGAATGACGCCGCGCCGGCAATGCTCGGCTACACCCGGGAGGAAATGCTTAAACTCACGCCGTTGATGCTTGAACCAGATGTAACGCGAGAGAAATTTCAAATCCGGCAAGCCGAATTTGAATCGCAAGGCGTCGCAAATTTTGAAACTGTCCTCTTGCATAAAAACGGGACGCCCGTGTTTACCGAGTTTACCGCACAGTTCATTCAATATGAAGGCAAGCCGGCGATCATGAATATCGTGCGCGACATCACTGAGCGCAAGCATGCAGAGGCACAAGCCCTCCAACACACCGAGCGATTGGCCACACTCAACCGCATCGCCCGCGCACTTGGCACGACCCTGGATCTAGATGATTTATTGGAGATTGTTTATCAACAGATCACGACGCTGATCCCGGCCGATGCGTTTTTCGTTGCTCTGTATGATCACGCGACGGATGAACTAGATTATCGGATCCGCATTGATCGCGGAATACATGAACCAGCGCAACAACGACGCTTGACGCCCGGCTTGACGGGCTTGATTGTTACCAGCAAACAACCACTCGTCATCCATGATTTTGAGCAAGAAAAAACGCGTTTGCCTGATCCCAAACTCTGGGGCACAGGACAAGTGCCTGTCTCTTGGCTTGGGGTACCCATGTTGCTGGGAGACAATGTGGTCGGCGTAATTTCACTGCAGGCGTACCACCCCAACGCCTACGGCGATACAGAACTCGAGTTGCTTACCACCGTCGCGGAAACGGTCGCCGTCGCTGTCGAGAACGCACGACTGTTTGCCGCCGCTCAACGTCGCCTCAACCACACGGAGGCACTTCATGAAATTGATACCGCGATCAGCAGCAATTTAGATTTGTCCGACACCCTGGGTGTCCTGTTGCAACAGGTCATGACGCAACTACACGTTGACGCCGCAGATGTATTGGTTCTCAATCCTCAAACGCAATCACTCGACTATGCCAAGGGCAATGGTTTCCAGACACCGGCACTTGTGCACACACATCTTCGCTTAGGCGAGGGACTTGCAGGCCGCGCCGCACTTGAACGCAAGACTCTTGCGGTCGCTGATCTGAACCGCGATATAAATGGGCTTGCTCGATCACCCTTTATCCAAGAAGAAGGATTTGCGACGTATTATGGTGTACCCCTGATCGCTCAAGGTCATGTGAACGGTGTGCTCGAAATTTTCCACCGCACTCCCATCCAACCTGATTCGGAATGGAGCGGGTTCCTAGAGGCGCTGGCAGGGCAAGCGGCTATCGCGATTGACCATGCAACTTTGTTCACCGATCTTCAACAAGCGAATACCGAGCTTGCCCTCGCGTATGATACTACATTGGCGGGATGGTCGTCCGCGCTCGAATTGCGTGAACAGGAGACTGCTGGGCACTGCGAGCGCGTCGTCGAGTTAACGCTGACACTCGCCCAGCAATTTGGATTCAGCGGTGAACAACTCCAGCATCTTCGGCGCGGTGCGCTCTTGCACGACATCGGCAAGATGGGCATTCCCGACTCAGTCCTGCTCAAGCCAGGCACGTTGAACGAACGTGAGTGGGAAATTATGCGGCGGCATCCTGAATATGCACACCAGCTCATCTCGTCAATCGCCTATTTGCGTCCCGCGGTTGATATCCCCTACTGTCATCACGAAAATGGGACGGCACCGGGTATCCGCGCGGTTTGCATGAGGACGAGATTCCACTAGCCGCGCGAATCTTTGCCATTGTGGATGTGTGGGATGCCTTGACTTCAGACCGCCCATATCGGAAAGCATGGAGTA
>CAZPIR010000243.1:0-6283 GCA_964586085.1 uncultured Anaerolineaceae bacterium
GATGGTGGCGGACATTGCGCCCGACCTCGCCAAAAAATTGTTGCTTCCGCGCGTGGACTCGCTCGACGTTGCGCTCGAAATGGCGTTGCGCGATTTGCCGCGCGACGCGCGGATCGGTGTGATGCCGGTGGGGAATGTGACGATCCCGGAAATTTTAGATTGATGATTTTCGATTTTCGATTGGAATCTGTTCAGTCGAAAATTGAACATCAAAAACCGGAAATCAAAAATGGAAAAACTCATCCGCAATCCCCAGCTCGACGGCGAAACATTTTTCCGGCAAGGCAACGAGACTGGCATTTTGCTCGTGCACGGTTTCACGGCGACGACGGCCGAAGTGCGCTTGCTCGGCGATTTTTTGCACGCGCGTGGTTACACGATTTCCGCGCCGTTGTTGCCGGGACACGGCACATCGCCGGACGAAATGAACAAATGCAAATGGCAAGATTGGACGAACACGGTTGAGCGCGCGTACGCCGACCTTGCCTCAAAATGCAAGCGCGTGTTCATCGGCGGTGAGTCAATGGGTGCCGTGCTATCGTTGTTCACAGCGAGCAATCATCCCGAAATAGTCGGCGTATTGCTTTTCGCTCCCGCAATCCAGGTTGCCGCGCCATCTTCGATTTTGCTCGCGCGATTGTTGTCGCCATTTCAATCGTACGTAAAAAAACCGGTCCGCGCTGGAAAGGTTATGCGGTCAATCCCTTGCGTGCGGTCGTGCAGTTGAGTAAACTTCAAAGTGAAACGCGCAAGCGACTATTGAAAATCACGCAATCGGTTTTCATCGTGCAAGGTCGGCTTGACCAAACGATTGATCCGCGCAGTGGGCAGATCATCCTCGACGAAATTTCCTCAACGCAAAAAGAATTGTACTGGTTCGAACGTTCGACGCATTGTGTACTGCTCGACCAAGAGTGGGACCAAATCGCGGAACGGACGGCGAGTTTTATCGCGCGGACGACATAGCCAAGTGTGACCGGCAAATCACGCTGAAGCGTTCTCTGGTCGCATCGAAACCAAAACCTTCGCCACTCTATTTTTACCCGCAAAGAAAAAATATAGCGGCGAAAACGTCTCTACGATACAAACCATAAATCCAATTGGCAACAACTCTAACGAATCGTTACCGCGCCTGACCCACCGTTGAGTTTGATAATGATGTACGCGCCGCTTTGCGAAAAATTCGCGCTCTCGTACACCCCATCGCGTTTGGTACCGCCACTTGTCTTGGTGAGATTCGGCGCATTCAGCGCACCGCTCCCGGCATCGTACTCGACACGCACGGCAACGCCGGATGGCACGCGCATTTGAATCGCGCCCGAGCCCCCATTCAGCTTGAAACGATATTGCCCATTCCCCGGCAAGGCAATCGTCACCGCGCCCGAGCCGGCGTCTATCTCCAACGAGCGCAAGGTCAACTGACTGAAATCGAAATCGTAACTGCCGGAAGCGGCGTCAATTGATAAATCGTACTCGACCTTGGGGTTGAGCGCTAGCGCCCATTTCTGATTCACATGCCCAAAATTTGGCGATGGTCCGCGCAAGGTCAAGTTGGCAGAACCGGCGGAACTCGTCAGCGCGTTGACCAAATTGCCGTAATGGGTTACCTCGCCGGTCATCAATTGATCGGCTTCGGCGAGCGGGCGAATCGAATGTTGTCCGCCGGGAAAATCAATGGCGGCAATCACGTGCCGGAAATCGCCGAGTGGTTGTGTGATGCGTTCGGTACGTAGTTCGGACAGGTTGCCGAATCCAAACATCGGTGACCATCCAGGATTACCCGGCGTGGTGAATGCCAACATGATCAGCAACGCGACGACGGCGAGCGCAAATCCGGCGCTCATCAGGTTGCCCATCAGCCCGCTTGGTTTGAACAGAATTTCCAAGCCGATGCCGATCAACAGCAAGGGCCACCACTGCCACATCCACATCCAAGGATTCGACGGCAACAGTCCCAGGTTGGATAGTAGCCAGATCATTCCGACGCCAATCAGCAAAATCGGAAAGAATACGCTGGGGCGATGGGGATTGGAAGGTTGACTCATAAGATTGACTCCTTGTTTCAGAATTGAATTTGTCGGTGTGCCGAGAGACGCGCGTATAACATCGCGCCGATGATGAACATCCACTGCAACCACGCGCTCATTGTCAAGCGTTCCCACAATCCGCCGACGCCATTATGACTTGAGATGCTCATCGCCGCCAGCCCGCCGGTTACAAACACGATGGCAACGGAAATGAAAGAGTACCAACCGTACTGATGCAGAGTTGTGCTCGTGCGAAACCAAAAGCCCATCAGCAAAATGGCGAGCATGGTTGTCACCGAGGTTAGACCGGCAAAGACAATGTGCATCATGCCGGTGTTGGATATGACGGAGGACGCCATACCGCCGGCATCTTCGGGAAAGAAAAGTGTGCAAATGCCAAAAACACCTTCGGCGATGAGAACAAGCGCGCCAAACGTGCCGACCAGTTGTCGGCGATTTTGTTGATCGCGGCGCACGAGTTGAAGCAAACCCAACCCGAATGCTATCGTCAACAAGTTGTACAGCGCAAAAAAAGAATCGAGGAGCGGTTTGTTCGGCGCGCCGGCCGCGATCAAATCACTCACCGGTTGCTCGATGTGACTATACCCCGCCCAGAGAAATCCTCCCAGGATTACTGTGAGTACATAAACTCCGCTCGCCCAAGCCCCGCACAACAGCAGGTATTTTTTGTTCATCTTTATTTCCGTTAGCCCTTTGGTTATGGTTTAGGTCTCACCAACGCCGACGCTAACGCGCCGATGCCCAAGAGGATCAACGCAATCGGTCCGACCTGGTTCCAATTCAGGTCGAATAAAAATGTGACCACAAGCCCAATCAGAACTAGTCCCGTAACGATTGAACCGATCACCGTGCCGGTGATTTGTCCAGCGTTGCGATTGTACGCATTCCACGCCGCGCCGAATGCGCCAACGGCGGGAATGAGAATGAACAACGCCCACCAGTTGTCGAAAAAGGGCATGCCCATATTTTGCAACAGAAACACAACGCCGAGCAAGATCAAAACGGCTCCGCCTATCCAGGCGCCTCCACGATTTGCGCGGCGTTCTTCTCTAGCGGCGCGTCGTTCCTCGCGTGGACTGGGAACCGGTGTTCGACTCACTGCTTGATTGCTCGAACTTGGGTTGGTGGATGGATCAGTACTCATGTTGGGTTCTCCTCCGGAAGAATGCTGGAGCTAAAATATTTCCAGCGCCTAGTTTAAGATTAGATGACGATCGAAGCGTTAGCAAATGAAATCCAATCCGCCGCTCACTTGCGCAAGGTGAGACCGACCCAGATGTACCAAATCGGAGCGAGGAGCGCGCCGCCCAGTCCCGCGGCAAGCTCGCCAAGGATTGGTTGACCGATGATACCGGTCAGCGCGCCGAGCCAGTAAACCAACCCGAGGGCGATACCCAGGTAGGCAAGTGGTTTCGGCAACGTATTGGCGCGTAATGCCAATCCGCTGACAACCAACACCCAAATGCCAACCGCACCAAAGCCCAGCCAGCCATAAGGGTCTAGCGTGAACTGGCTGTAGACAATCGCCTTGCGAGTGAACTCGTCGCCTACAGCAAACGTTGCCGCGCGATTAGGTATCACTGCCAGCAGTTGCAAGTTATTGATCGCCGTCACCGCAAACCCCAACAAGGCGAGATTACTCGCCCAGCGCATCCACCCCGCCTCCGTCGAACTCACATGTTCGGAAATGGCTGGCACCGCCACGAGCGCGCACAATGCCCCAAGCGCCAAAGCCGCATAGTGAATTGAGATTAGCAATGGATCGCGCGCAACCGAGTACAAATACTCGAGCGAACTGAGCGATGTTCTTTGGGCATGCGGGAGAAGCGTAAAAGTGATGCCAAACGCGAAATACGCAACACCCACGAGCATCGCACCAATTCCTCCTACACGAGCAAGCGAATTGTTTTTCATCTTTTTCCTTTGCGGACAAACATCCGGTTTTAGATTTTCACGCGTTTGCGTTCTTCTGGTTTGATCGTGCGGGCAGGCAATAGGCGGCAATGCGTAGGATGATGGTTGCCCCTGTTATGCCTTTCCTTGTTTTTCTTGCGGCGCAATTATTTTTCGAATGATCTCGACCATTTGGTCGGGCGGGTTTGTTTTCGAGATAAAGGCATCCACGCCTTCTGCGAGAGCATCCTGCTCCGCTTCGGGGCGCGTGCTGAGGGCGATCACTTTTAATCCAGGCAACAGCATCCGCAAAATGGCGACGCGCTCGCGTGTGGGGCGACCGGGAAGTTCCCAATCCAAAATCACGCACGCCGGACCTGCGTCCTCGACAAGTGCCAGAACGTGTTCCATATCGCGGGCTTCATCAATAATTTCAAGCCCAAGTTGTGTCTGCAACAAAAGCCGCAAGGCAGAACGTAAACCTAGATTATCGTCAGCGAGGAGAATGCCAGTCATACTGTTTACTCGCGCCAAGTATAAAAGAGGAGCTTGGTTTTGTCCCTATCCGGCAGGCGAGTTATCGCCCGGTCAAGTGGATAGGTTATTGGTCAGGTAGAGGATTGGAAAATCTTGTAACTATTCGATTATCGGATTTTTTGTCCGCAAGTGACGCGAATTAGCATCCCACCCAATTGTGGTAGCTTTGTCGTCCATGAACGAGTGTAGTCTTGCCCTGCGCGAATTCACTTTTGACAATTTGGAATATTTGCCTATAATATTTAACTGTGTTAAAAATATTGAATATATATAAAGGAAAATGAATGGCACAATCACGACGTGAGCGACAACGGGATGCAACTCGCGAAGAAATCATGGCTACCGCTTGGAGGCAAATCGGTGAGCAAGGTGCGGCGGCATTATCTCTGCGTGGAATCGCGCGTGAGATGGGGATAACTGCTCCCGCGCTTTATTATTACTATAAAGATCGCGACGCGCTAGTTACCGTGCTGTTGCAAGAGGCGTTCAATTCGTTTAGTGAGGCATTAGAGGCGGGGCGGGATGCGCGTGCGGGAGATGACCACGTCGGGCGGTTTCGCGCGGTGAGTCGAGCCTATTTTCAGTGGGCAATTACCAATCCGCAACGATACGCGCTGTTGTTTGGCACACCCATTCAAGGTTATATGTTTGCCAAGGAATTGGGTCCGGCGGCGCAACGTAGTTTCCTGGTTTTGCAAGGGGTGATCGGCGAGGCGTATGCGGCGGGGAAAATTACCGGAGACTTAACTATGCTTGAACTGCCGACCGGTTTGCAATTACAATACCAAGTGTTGGGCAAATTTGGTATGCCATACGATGGACTGGTTACGCATTTGGCATTGTCGGTTTGGTCCATGATTCATGGAATCACATCACTTTATTTATACAATTATCTGAACGCGTTTTTGGCCGACCAGGTCGAGGCGTTTGTTGAGATTGAAATCGAGAAAATGATCCGCATGGTGGGAATCAAATAAGGGAAACAAAATGAAAATGCAAATCAAAAATTGGATCGTGCCGCTGGTGGTGATGCTGACATTTTGGGGAATTGCAATTTGGGGTTTTGTCGCTTCGGGTTACATTCAACCGATTATCTTGTTTGGCTATATTGGCACATCGCTCGGCGGCGGGCTGGGTTTGTACCAGTCTTTGCCGAAGAACCAGAAACCATTGGGGCGTCGGCTCACATTATTTCTCGTTGGACTATTTCTTCTCGGCGTTGCCATTTTCATGGGACGCGAGAATTCGCAAATTGAGGGCGCACTGTTTGGTTTGCTAACGGGCGTGATTCAAATGGGCGTCATCCATTATATGATCGCCAAGATTGTCGGTCCGCTGTTGTTCGGGCGTATGTGGTGCGGCTGGGCATGTTGGACAGTGATGGTGCTTGATCTGTTACCTTTTACGCGCCCCGCTGGTCGTCTCCCGCGACAGTATGGCTGGCTCCGTTATTTGCATTTTGGATTGAGTGTGAGTGTTGTGCTCGGACTGGTTTATGGAATTGGGTTCACCGAAGGTGCATCCGGGTCTATCGCAGTAACCTGGTTTATCGTTGGCAATCTTTTGTATTACGTCACTGGCATCGTTCTGGCATACGCGCTCAAGGACAATCGAGCTTTTTGCAAGTACGTCTGCCCGGTGACTGTGCCGCTCAAGCTCACTTCGCGCTTTTCGGCGATCAAGATCGGCGGCGATGCAGACAAGTGCACCGATTGTGGCGCGTGCGTCAAAATGTGCCCGATGGACATTCGCATTCCGGATTATCTCAACAATGGCGCGCGTGTGCTTTCGACGGAATGTAGCTT
>CAZPIR010000244.1:0-6248 GCA_964586085.1 uncultured Anaerolineaceae bacterium
CTGCGTCGTGTAATTCGGCTCAGTGATGATCGCGTGCAACGTCAACCTTAAAAGTTCGCGCCAGTACTCGTTGCCATGCGTTGCGCCGTGCAGAGCAATCATCTCGTTCATCCATTCGGGACGCTCACGCGCAACGTGCTCAGGATCAAAAATCGCCGGTTCTTTTTCGATGAGGTCGGGGCTGACGTACGCATTCACCGCTTGCGGAATTGCTGTCTGCACAATCTCTGGATGTTCGAGAAGCGTGACAAGCGCGACGTTGCCACCGTTGCTGTGCCCAATGATATGCGCGCGTTCATAACCAAGTGCGCGCACGAGCGCGGCAGTGTCGTCCGCCATTTCCCTGAACGAGTACGAATGATTCGGGTTCGTGCTCTGTCCATGCCCGCGACAATCAGGCACGATGATGCGATATTCGCGCGCGAGGAGTGGTGCGACCAATCGCCAATTCGATTGTCCCGTGCCGGTTGCACCGTGAATCAAAACGATCGGCGCGCGACCTGGGTGGTCTTGACCAAACGTTTCGTAAAAAATATTTGCGTCGTTGATTTCGATGAAGGACATGATGTCTCCAAAGGGACGGAGGACGAATGACCGAAATCAATGCTTCCGTCTTTCGTCCTCCGTCATCGGTCGTGAATTTATGCCGGCAATGTTTTCCGCAAAACGCGAATCCAATTACCGCCCAACACATTCGCAATGTCGTCATCGCTAAACTTGGCTACGGCGAGCGCATCACCCAGTTTTTGCAAATCGGCGACCGTATCAATTTCGAACGGCGAGGATTCCATGCCAAAACCGCCATCGAAATCCGTGCCAATCCCCACATGCAACGTATCACCGGCGATATCGCAAATGCGCTGTGTGTGACGCACCAAATCCGCGAACGTCAAATTTTCCTTGCGCGCCGTTTTATCCCAACCTGCTTTGATAAAGCCGCCGTAAAATACCGCGCCAATCACACCGTCGCGCTTGATGATCGCACGAATCATATCGTCGCTCAAGTGCCGATCCGTATCCTTGTCCACAAGTTCACGGCAGTTGGAATGACTGGCAATTACCGTGCCGCGATACAATTCGAGCGCATCCCAAAAACTTTGCTCTGCCATGTGCGACGCATCGAGCACAATGCCGGCGCGTTCCAGGTTCGGCATCAACGCGCGCCCCAGGTCGGTAAGCGGACCGGGCGCGCGTGTGCCGCCCGAGTACCGGGTCTGACTCCACGCCGGACCGATAATGCGCACACCGGCATCGAACCACTCGCCCACTTGATCGGGCGTGAGAATCGGGTCGGCGCCTTCCATCAAAAATACAAAGCCGACACACGGCTCCGGTGACGCAATCACACGTTCCAGGTCGGCACGCGTTGTGATAATAGAGACGCGCGGGTCCATCGCGAGCATGGCATAGTACGCCAACTGTTCGAGCGCTTGGTCGTGCGCCTCTTGCGCGTTATGATATCGTTTACCAAACGGGCTTTGATTCGGTCGCGCCTGCGAAACAAACAGCGTCGCAAACACAATCCGAACATTACCCATCAACAATTCCGGAAAACCCAGGGTCGCACTTCCCTCGCCATGTGCAGGATTCGCGCCTTCATTCGCGCGCTTGATCGCCACACTATCGAAAAAATCCCGATTGAGCGCAAACTTGTTCCACGCAATATCTTGATGCCCGTCCACCACCATCGGCAATATTTGATTCATCGATTTGTCCTTGCGAAAAAGATAGCTTGGATTATAACGCGCATCCCCAAGCACGTCAACGCAAATAAAAACACAAACCGTCCGCGTTGCCCATACGTGGACGGTTTGTATTAGGAGGAGAACACAATTTAGATTGAGATGGAGACAGGGCTTGCACCCTCCCAGCAGGGAACGCCCCGGCGTTGGTTCACGGCACTGGCTAGGAAATTCACCGCTTGCTCCGCTTTAGCGTCCCCATCTCTGCGAACATTATCGTTTTGGCAGATTAGTTGCAGATGAGAAAGAGGTAAACAATCAATGAAATTTATTTTTTCAAATTTTGCCGAGAATGCTGTATAAATTCAAATCCGCATCCGCATAAAACTGTTCCAGCACACCAAAGCTGCTCTGTTCGGCTAACTTTTTCATTTCCGCTTGCGTAACGAGATGACAATAACGATAGCCTTTGCCGCCGCGTTCCCACGTCATCAACGCATCGCCTTCTTCGAGTTGATTCGCATCGAGACCTACCAAATCCCACGCGACGATTTTTTTTCGCAAACGTTCGTTGCGCTCGAAATGCCAGTTCGTCAAAATCAAACGCGCGTTCGGCTTGAGCAGAGCGTGAATTTCACGCAGAACGCCGCAACGCAAATCGAAACTGGGAACGTGATGCAACACCGCCAACGCGACCGCAACATCGAACGCGCCTGGTTCAAACGAACTGCCCCAACCCGGCGCGGCGATGTCGGCAACGCGAAAATCGGCGACGAGATGATGCCAGCGCGATTTTTGCGCGGACGCAATCGCAATCAATTCCGGCGAGGCATCCACGCCGACGTACTGCACATGGCGTCCCTCGCGTTCGAGCCGATTCGCGAGACGACCATTCCCGCACCCTACATCAAGCGCCTTGCTATCCCCGCCGATGTACGCTACAATTCGATCCAGTCGCGATTGACCGCTCGAACGGGTTTCAGAAAATGCACGTGCGAATTCAGAATAAAATTTACGATTAATGTCGCGCAGTTGATTGACGATTTGTGAATCCAAGTGACCACCGATAGTTGACCAGATGTTGGAAAACGATAGACAACGCATTGCCAAATGGCGCGCAAAACATTTCACGCCACTCGATATTGACAAACACCAGCACGAGCTGAAAACCCTCTTTGAGACCGTTCGTCACGCGCGCAATTTATCGCCCGTGCAGTTGAACGCGCTCATCATTCGCCTCATCCACGACAGCGAAAACACTGTCACCCAGGACAAGATCATGACCGCGTACCGCGACATGACCGCGCGCGGGATGATCGAATTTGACCAACACGTTTTTAATCGTCTGCGCCTCAAACCGATCCGCACCTCATCCGGCGTTGCGCCGCTCACCGTGCTGACCGCCGCGTACCCGTGTCCGGGCAAATGTATTTTTTGTCCTGACATCAAGGGTTTCCCAAAAAGTTATTTACCGCTCGAACCCGGCGTGCAACGCGCATCGCAAAACAAATTCGATCCGTTCACCCAGGTCACAACACGTCTCGAATCATTCGCAACCAACGGACACCCGACCGACAAGATCGAACTGCTTGTGCTCGGGGGAACCTGGTCGGCATATCCGCCGCACTATCAGGAAAAGTTTGTGCGCCGCTTGTTCGATGCCTTGAACGGCGTCGAGTCGGCAACGCTCGAAGAGGCGCAACGCCGCAACGAAAATGCGGAACATCGCGCGGTCGGTCTCGTGCTCGAAACGCGACCCGATTATATCACACTTGACGAGGTGCGACGATTGCGTTGGCTCGGCGCAACCAAGGTGCAACTCGGCATTCAATCGCTCGATGACCGGATTCTCGCCCTCAATCAACGTGGCGAAACAACCGTTGAGCAAAAACGCGCAATTCGCTTGTTGCGGCTTGCCGGTTTCAAATTGCATTTGCACTGGATGCCCAACCTGCTCGGCGCGACGCCGGAATCCGACCACGCTGATTTTGCAAAACTGTGGAGCGACCCGGCATATCGTCCCGACGAACTTAAAATTTATCCATGCAGTCTGATTGAAGGCACCGAGCTGTACTCGATTTGGCAACGCGGCGAGTATCGTCCGTACGCCGACGAAGAACTGACCAACCTGCTCGTGGACTGCAAACGCATCGTCCCGCGCTATTGTCGTTTGAATCGCGTGATTCGCGACATTCCCTCAACTTACATCGCCGCCGGAAGCAAGCGTTCCGATTTACGTCTCGCCGCGCAACGCGCGATGAAAGAACGTGGCTTGAAATGCAATTGCATTCGTTGCCGTGAAGTGCGCCACGAAAAAATTTCGCCGGACGAATTGCGTCTCGATGTTCTCAGCTACGACACGGACGCGACGCGCGAACATTTTTTGAGTTTCGTCACACCACGCGATCAACTCGCCGGTTTTTTGCGTCTGTCTTTGCCCTCGCCGAAAACTCCACGCGATGAAATGCTCGACGAATTACGCGACTGTGCAATCATCCGCGAAGTACACATTTACGGAGCCGCGCTCGAAATCGGCAGTGAGCAAACCGGCGCGGCGCAACATGCCGGGCTGGGCGCGCGTTTGATCGAGTACGCCTCACAAATCGCGCGCAACGCCGAGTTCAAACGCCTCGCGGTCATTTCCGCGATTGGCACACGCGAATATTATCGCAAACACGGATTTGAACTTGGCGAATTGTACATGGCAAAATCGCTGTAAATTTACGAATGTTTAACAAACTCGCCTGCGAAAGGACGCGACCAAGGACGCGACGCAGGACACGCCCATTGTAAAATGACCTCAGAATTAAAAATCAAAAAATTCCGTCAGGAAAAACAGGAGGATTACAATGGGTTGGCAAGTTGATTACGCACATTCGCAAATCGAGGCGACGGTTCGCCACATGATGATTTCGAACGTGCGCGGACGTTTCGAAAAATTCACCGTGAACGCGCAGATTGATGAAAATCATCCCGAACGTTCCCAGGTCGAGGTTGTGATTGACGCGGCAAGCGTCAACACCAAGAACGAACAACGCGACGGGCATCTGAAATCGCCCGACTTTTTGGATGTCGAAAAATTTCCGTCGCTCACCTTCAAGAGCACCAAACTCACCAAAGTGAGTGAATCGGCGGGCAAGTTGTACGGCGACCTGGCGATCAAGGGCGTGAGCAAACCGGTCGTGTTGGATGTCGAGTATGCCGGACAATCCAAGAGTCCCTGGGGTACCATCAATGCCGGATTCACCGCGAGCGGCAAAGTGAATCGCAAAGACTGGGGGCTGAACTGGAACGCGGCGCTCGAAACCGGCGGCGTCCTCGTCGGCGATGAAGTCAAGATTGATATCGAAGTCGAGTTCACTCAAGTCGCTGAAGCCGCGCCAGCGCAAAAACAAACCGTCTAAAAATTCTGGTTCAAAGAAAACCTACACCCTGCTCGCTACGTAATTCGAGTGAGCAGGGTGTATCTTTTTCGGCTGATTTGTAAGAATCTCATTAAAGGACCTGCTCAGGAGGCATCCGTGAGCATCGGAGGCGCAAGCGCAAAAATCCAAGCGGTCGTGATGCAATGGCAAGACGTCACCACGATCCCGCATCGTTTTGGCGGCACGGAATTTCGCGTGGGACCTTGCGAGATTGGACACATTCACGGCAACGATGTTGTAGACATTCCGTTTCCCAAGCGTGTGCGTGACCAACTGATTGCGACGAACCGCGCTGAACCCCATCATATTTTACCCGACACCAGCTGGGTCAGTTGTTTCTTGCTGTGCGAAAATGACATTGACCGCACACTTGATATACTCAAACTCGCGTACGATCTGGCAGTAGAAAAAATTCCTGCGCGAGCAGAATTGGAGCAAGCATGAACTCACAAACTATTCATCCAGATACAATCCTGGGTCGCGTTCGCATGGCGGTGAGCGACCTCGATCAATCGCTTTTGTTTTACCAAAACGCACTCGGCTTGCGCCTGCGCGAACGTCGCGGCGATACGGCGTTTCTCGGCGCAGGCGGCGACGATATTGTGGCGCTCGAACAAATTGCGAACGCACAAACACCGGCGCGCGCGACTGGCTTGTATCATGTGGCGATTCGCGTGCCTTCACGACACGCACTCGCGCAATCGTTGAAAAATTTTGTCGAGACCAAAACGCCGCTCAGTGGATTTGCCGATCACTTGGTCAGCGAAGCGATTTATCTCGACGACCCAGATGGCAATGGCATCGAAGTGTACCGCGACCGACCGCGCGATGAATGGTATGATGCGCGCGGCAAAATCAAAATGGCAACCGACCCGCTCGACGTAAAAGGTCTGCTCGGTGAATTGAACGGCAATGGCGCGGGCTGGCAAGGGATGGAACGCGGCACCCAGGTTGGACACATGCACCTCAAGGTCGCGAGCATTCCCGACTCGAAAGAATTTTATTGCGGCGTCCTGGGTTTCGATTTCGTGATGGGCTATGGTCCTTCGGCGATGTTCGTTTCAGCGGGCGGTTATCACCATCACATCGGCATGAACACCTGGGAAAGGGTGAAATCGGGAAAAAAGGTATTGCCGGGGCG
>CAZPIR010000245.1:0-5646 GCA_964586085.1 uncultured Anaerolineaceae bacterium
CAAGCAATCATTATGATGTCCTTGTCGTTGGGGGTGGCGTTACCGGCGTTGCCGCCGCCGTGACTGCCGCGCGACTCGGCGCAAAGACGATGCTCGTCGAACACAATGCGTTTCTCGGCGGATTACAAACCAGCGCGATGGTCAGTCATTTTTCTGCGTTCCTCGACAACCAAGGCAAGCAGATGGTCTTTGGCATCGTGGACGAAATCGTGCAACGCTTGGTGCAAGCCGGTGGTTCGGTCGGATTAATTCGCAGTGGCAAGGGCATGGTGCATCACGAACCCGAAGCACTCAAAGCCGTGCTCGAAAATCTCTGCCTCGAAGCCGGCATCGAACTACTGTACTTTGCCGAGTTGCATCGCACGCTCGTGCGCGACGGGGTCGTGACAGGCATCGAGGTTCGTACGCGCGGCGGCATCGAATCCATTCACGCGCACACCACGATTGATGCGACGGGCGACGGCTTGGTGGCGATTTCCGCGGGCGCGGAATTTATGCGCGCCGAGCCGGCAAAAATAATGAGCGCCGGACTGATGTTCACCGTCGGCAATGTGGATGTGCAACAACTCGCGCAGTACATTCAAACCCATCCCGAAGAATTCAGCGGCGAGCCACGTTTATGGTCCTGGGTCGAAACATTTCCCGGCCCAACCCGTCCGCGTTTGTGGGCAGGCGGATGCGGTTTATCCAAAACCATCGAACGCGCCAAAGCCGCTGGCGATTTGCCGCAAAACGATACGCCCAACTTTGTCGCGTTCTACGCCGGGGCAACCCGACCGGGCACAGTGGATTTCAATGCGTTCTTTTTGAGCAACGTGGATTGGACGGATAGCCACAATCTCACCGCGACGATGATTGAATGTCGCAAGCGCGCGACCCTGTTTCTCGCGTTTCTGCGCAAATATGTCCCCGGTTTTCAAGACGCCCATTTATTCACCACCGCACCGGCGTTGGGCATTCGCGATTCGCGCCGCATCGTCGGCGATTACGTTTTGACCGGCGAAGATATTTTGCGCGGCGCGATTTTTCCCGATGCGATTGTGCGCGTATTTTTTCCGCTCGACGTGGTACGCGTCAACGGCGACCAGTACCAAGGTGGCCATCAGCCATACACCATTCCTTATCGCAGTCTGTTGCCCAAAGGATTGGAAAACCTGCTCGTGCCCGGGCGTTCCATGTCGCAAACACAAGACGCGGCTGGATCAGTGCGGCTGTCCACCATCAGCATGTTAACCGGGCAAGCGGCAGGCACTGCCGCCGCCTTCGCCGCGCGAACTGGCAGTACGGCAAGACAAGTAGACGTGCAAGCCGTTCAGCAATCACTTGCCCAGCAAAACGCACTCCACCTAGCGATTGCGAAAGAAGGAGGTGATTGAAAAATTTTCTAAACCGGAAATTCGATTGACCGATTGTCTTTGATCCGATTTGAGGAGGAGGAAAAATCAAATGAACACGCGAAAAAATTATTTGACGATGCTCGCCCTGGCATTCATTCTCGTTATCATCGCCGGATGCGCGACACCACCGACGCCGACGCCGCCACCAACTGCCGTACCTCAACCAACCAAAGCCGCCGTGCAACCAACCGCCGCACCCCCTACCGCTATTCCGGCTCAACCTACGGCGATGCCGGCACAACCGACCGCTGTCCCGGCACAACCCACTGCCGCCGCGCAAAAAACGGTTGACGAAATTATCATTGCCCAACTTGAAGAAGCCCCAACACTCGACCCGCAACTGAACTGGACGATGGGCGCGCGCAATCTTTACTATCAAGTTGCCGGCTATTTAATGTTCCACGATGCGAACATGAACCCGGCCGGTGAGCTTGCGGAAAAATGGGACTGGGTTGGCGACCGCACGATCAAGTACTATCTTCGCAAGAACGTGAAATTCCATAACGGTGAACCGTTCAATGCCGCCGCCGTCAAATTCAGTCTTGAGCGGATTATGGACGCCAAAACCAAATCGCCGTGGATGTCCACGTTGACGAGTTTGGTGGACAAGATCGAAGTGCTCGATGATTACACCATTCAAATCACCGGCAAGACGCCCAGCATCAACCTACTGCTTGAGATCGGACGTATGCCGCTCGTGCCGCCCAAATACATCGCCGAAAAAGGTGATGCGTACTTTGCCGCCAATCCGGTCGGCGCGGGTCCATTCAAGTTCGTCGAAGCCAAAGCCGGCGACCGCGTCGTGTTCGAACGCTACATGGATTACTGGCAAGGACCCAGCCCAATCAAACGCATCGTGTTCCGCGTCGTGCCGGAAGAAACCGTGCGCGTCGCCGAACTGCTAACTGGCAAAGCCGATATTGCGCGTATTCCGCCGCAAGCGATTGAGCAAGTGAACAACTCCAAAGTCGCGCGTGCCGTGCTCGCGCCGAGCGTGCAAAGTTTGCGCATGTCGTTCGCCAAAGGCACCGAAGACAAGAATCTGCGTCAAGCCATTGCGTACGCCATCAACACCGACAGCATCATCAAAAATATCATGGGCGGTCAGGCGCGGCGCGTCAAAGGCGCGTTGAGCCCGATGGTGTTCGGCGCCGACCCGACGATTCAAGGTTACGATTACAATCCCACCAAAGCAAAAGAGGCGCTCGCCAAATCAACGTACAAAGGCACCGCGATTCCATTCGTCTATCCCGAAGGGCGCATTCCCAAGGGACGCGAAGTTGCCGAAGCCATCGCCTCCGACCTTGCCACCGTCGGCATCAAGGTAGATTTGAAACCGCAAGAGTACGGCGTGTGGTTCGATACATTCTACAAAGGACAACTCCAGGGCTTTACGATGTCTACGACGACCGTGACAACCGGCGATCCGAACGTCATGCTCCGCGACAACTATACGCCGACGAGCATCGGTTATCACACGTACCCGGAACTCGATGCGCTCATCAAGCCCGTCGTCGAAACGACCGACCCGGTAAAGCGCCGCCCGATGGTCAACGCGGTGGAAAAGCACGTCGTCGAAAACGTGTACTGGCTAACGCTCTACGACCTTGACCTCATCTACGGCGTGAGCAACAAGATTGATTGGATGCCGCGTCCAAACGACTTGATGCAGTTGTTCACCATCAAGGCACGTTAGTTAAACAAGGTGACTGGCACACCGAGTGTGCCAGTCACCTCATCCAATAAACCATGAACCCATTGACAGTTCTCGTGGCAAATGCGTATCAGCCGCATCATCTCGCCAAACTGCGCGCCAGTTTTTCCGATGTTAATTTTGTCCAACTGCCGAAAGACGGCGCGGTGCCAGTCGGCGGCGAAAGCGCCGAAGTGTTGCTCTTTCTCGCGCTGACCAAACCGGATTTGCAACGCGCGCTCGCCGGCGCGCCTGGCTTGCGCTGGATTCATCTCAGCACCGCCGGCTTTGATTGGGCACTGGTGCCGGAAGTGGAAGAACGCAAAATTATTTTGACGCGTTCGGCGGAAGCCAAACGCGATGCGGTCGCTGAATTTACGATTGCATTCATCTTTCAAACGAGTAAACGTTTGCCCATGCTGCAGAACGCGCAAGCAGAACATCGTTGGGCGCGCCCTGACCCAGATTTTGTGCGCGGCAAAACCGTCGGCATCATCGGCGCGGGCGCGATTGGGTGCGAAGTCGCACGGCTCGCGCACGCGCTCGGCATGCGCGTCATCGGCACCAAGCGCAATCCCGAAGCATTGCCGTACTTTGACCAAGTCCTCGCGCCCGATGCGCTCGCCCAAGTCTTTAGCGTTGCCGATTTCGTCGTGCTTGCATGTCCGTTGACACACGAGACGCGCAATCTCATCGGCGCAGAACAATTACGCCAAATGAAGCCGAGCGCGTACCTCATCAACATCGCGCGCGGCGGCATCATCGTCGAAGCCGACCTGATTCACGCACTGCAAGAGGGCTGGATTGCCGGCGCGTGTCTCGACGCGTTCGAGCAAGAACCCTTGCCACCGGATAGTCCACTGTGGAATGCGCCGAACACGATCATCACCCCGCATTGCGCGTACGCCTCGCCGCGCAACATTGACAGCGTCGTTGACGAATTCATCGTCAATCTCAATCACTATCGGCGCAACGAACCTTTGCGCCACTTGCCCAAAAATTTACAACTCGGTTACTGAACGGAGCAAAGAAATGACTCCAACGAAATCACCTAATCGCGGTTTCCATCCCATTCTCGAAAAAGATATTCCCCAACTTTTTGTGGATGCGTGCGTGCAAATCTGGCCCGATGCGGATTATGCGAACGCGCATCGGCACGGCGTGACCGCGTACGCCGTAACGGCGTGGGACGATCCGAACGGCGATGTCGCGCAAGCGCTCGACGGAATGATGTACTGGCATTTGATGGCGCGCAAACATCCCAACATCCTTGTCGCCGAAAAAGCCGAAGACATTCGCCGCGCCAAACGCGAGGGCAAAGCCGCGCTCATCCTTGCCACGCAAGGCGGCATGTTTATCGCGAACAAAGTTCAGCGCGTCGAAGCGTTTCAGCGTTTGGGTTTGCGCATGTTGATCATGGCGTACAACATCAACAACACGCTGTGCGACGGTGTGCTCGATCAAACGGACGGTGGGTTGACGCAAACCGGCAAACTCGTTTTGCGCGAATGCAATCGCGTCGGCATCGTGCTCGATTGCGCGCACATCGGACGGCGCGCGTCGCTGGAGACGATTGATCAGAGCGCGCACCCGGTCGTGTTCAGTCACGCCAATGCGAACGCCGTCGCGGAAAATCCACGCAACATTGACGACGAGCAGATTCGCGCGTGCGCGTCACGTGACGGTGTGATTGGGCTGGCGAACTGGGGACCGCTTTTGCTGAAAAAAGGCGCGACCACACGCCCGACGATCAACGACATGGGCGACCATGTGGACCATCTCGCGCAGTTGATGGGGACAACCAAACACATCGGCATCGGCACGGATATGAGTTTGGGATCGTATCATTTTCCGTCACCCGATCCGTGGGGACCACCTTCGTACGGCGATTACAAGAACGTGATGGGCGCGTATAATAAAATCGTGCCGGCAAATCCGCTCTTGCCGGAACGCTACGCCGATGGGTTTTCGAATTACACGCAAATTGTAGATTTCATCAACCTACTCGAAAAGCGCGGCTACCCAGAAGATGCCGTGCGTGGCATTCTCGGCGAAAATTTTATGCGCGTGTTTGACCAAGTTTGGAAATAATCAACTCAAGGAGACAGCATGGAAATCAAACGCAAGCAACTGATTGATCGGTTGGAAGCGGTAGGCAAAGAGTTCGCACAGTACCTCGCCGATATGTCTGAGGAAGAAGCCAACGCTTCACCTGCGCCAGATCAATGGTCGGCGCGGCATCTCGCGATTCACATGCGTGACACGGAACAACAAGTGTTTTTGTTGCGCACCGAACACGCGCTCTATGATGAACACTCGACGGTCGGTATGTTCGTGCAAGAGGAATGGGAACGTGAGCATCCGTCGGACCGCGAATCGCTCCAAAAAATCATCGCCGATTTTCGCGCGGCGCGACGCAAACTGATTCGGCTGTTGCGCAAAGCATCCAAGCTCGAGTGGGATAACTGGGTCGCGCATCCCAAACTTGGCAAGTTGTCGGTCGGCGTGATGGCAACATTCAACTATAGCCACTCGCTCGATCACCTAGCACAGCTG
>CAZPIR010000245.1:5656-6243 GCA_964586085.1 uncultured Anaerolineaceae bacterium
GTACGAAAAGACACTTTTGAAGCGCTCGAATCAATAAGGGCCACAACTTTTGCAAATACAGTTGGGGTAAAGCGCGATTTTGCCCAGTCGCATTCCTTTCCATTTGCAACCGTCATCCGCAATAAAAAACCGACCGGCTACGATAAAGTCAGTTGTTCATTTAGAACACTTGACCTGTCATAAGTGGTCGGTTTTCAATTCAAGTTTGAAAGGCGACTCGGTAATCGGGCAAATCATCCTGTGCGATGATCGTGCACCACAAGTCGCCCACGCGATCACCAACAGCACGATGGGAAGCATGCGGCAAAACAAACCTCGTTGCCAAGAATGCTTTACTCCACCAACAATTAACTGTTCTGCCCCGCCAAATCAAAACCCTGCTTTGTTGCAAGCAGATCGCCTTTCGCTCATCCTCCTGCCTGTCGCGTCAAGGACTGCAAGGACGCACTACTTGACTTGCCCGGCATCTGCCCTCCCCTGTCTCGTCATCACCCATTCACCAACCCAGCACAATTCAAAGTGGATCATTCAAGCGCATCATGTACACAATCGCTATTGTTCAATTCTGCCGAAATGGGTATGATAAG
>CAZPIR010000246.1:0-6234 GCA_964586085.1 uncultured Anaerolineaceae bacterium
CGGAAGGCTTTAGGTAGTTACCATTTTCACCTCACCCCTTCCCCCTCTCCTGAAATTCAGGAGAGGGGGAAGGGGACGGGGGTTAGGAGTGAGGCAAACTCACTATGACTCAAATCTCTCTCACCGCACTCCCGAACATTCCGCTCATTCATCGCGGCGATGACCTCGCCGCGATTATCTTGCGCGGGCTTGCCGACGCACACATCTCGCTCGCCGATAGCGACGTGCTCGTGCTCGCGCAAAAAATTGTCAGCAAAGCCGAAGGGCGCATGGTGCGCTTGCGCGATGTCACCCCCTCGCCGCGCGCGATTGAGTTGGCGCAACAAACCGGCAAGGACGCGCGCATGTGCGAAGTGATCTTGTGGGACACGCGCGAGATTGTGCGCGCACGCGGCGAACTCATCATCGCCGAAACCAACCAGGGCTGGGTCTGCGCGAACGCCGGCGTGGATCGCTCGAACGTCGCGCCGCACGATGTGAACGAGTGGGTGTTGCGTTTGCCGGAAGACGCGGATCGCTCCGCCGAAAATTTGCGCGCGCATTTGCACGCGTTGACAAATTGCCACCTGGGTGTCATTGTCAACGACACGCACGGACGCGCGTGGCGCAACGGCGCGGTTGGCGTGGCGATTGGCGTTGCCGGCTTGCCCGCGCTCGAAGACATGCGCGGACACACAGACCTGTTCGGCTATCAATTGCACGCCACCGTGATCGGGTTGGCGGATCAAATCGCCTCGGCGGCATCGCTCGTCCAAGGTCAAGCCGATGAAGGTCGTCCGATTGTGCATGTGCGCGGCGTACCACATTCAGAAAAAATCGGCGCGGCGCGCGAAATTGTGCGCGCCAAAGAATTTGATTTGTTTCGCTAGACATGCCGACAAAAAATATGAAACAGTGGTACGTGCTTCACACAAAACCACACAAGGAACGCCAGGTCGAAGGCTATTTTTTTGAACGCGGCTTTGAGGTTTTCTATCCAACCACACCCGCGCCACGTCGGCGTGGTCGCGCAGACACCCGCGCATTTTTTCCGTGCTACCTGTTCGTCAAAACGGACATCGCCCAAGTCGGTTTGTGGAAATTACAGTACGCGCCCGGTGTGCATCGCGTCGTGACGATTGACGACGAGCCGGTGCCGGTGGACGATGATGTGATTCAAGCCATTCGCACACGGCTCGCTCACTCGACCATCGTGGACGCGCGTGGCGAGATTTTGAAACCGGGCGATAACGTTGTCATCACCTCAGGACCACTCGCGGATCTAGAAGCCGTGTTCGATCAACAACTCTCGCCGCAAGGACGGGTGCGCGTGCTCGTCACCTTGCTCCAACGCTGGGCGCCGGTCGAAATGGATTCGGATGCGTTACGCAAACTCAAGCCGACCACGCCAAGCAAAAACGCGCGACGAAATTAATCGTCGCGCGTTTTGATTTTACGCTCACGCGTATGTCAACAACACCTGTATTGCCTGTTCCGGTTCCTGGTCGAGCAAAGCGTACGCCCGCGCGGCATCGCGCACCGGAAAACGATGCGTGATGAGCGAGTCGAGCGGCAAACGCGCAAGCTGAGTCCACGCGACCTGGAGTCGCCGCATCTTGTCCCAACGCGCAGAAAATTCCGGCGCAAGCGTGCTCACCTGACTGCTCAACATGCGAATGCGGCTACGATGAAAACGTCCGCCGAGATCGAGCGCGGCACGTTTGTGTCCGTACCACGAACCAATCACCACACGCCCGGCAAACCCGGTCACCGCCAGCGCAAGGTCGAGCGCGGCGGGATTGCCGGACACTTCAAACGTCAAGTCCATGTCTTGCGCGCGCGGCGACGGGTCGAACGATTCGTAGGCGCCGATTTCGCGCGAACGCTCGCGCCGCGATGCGAATTGATCGAACGTGACCAAACGCGCGAGCGGCAAACGCGCGAGAAGCGCCGTCGTGAGCAAACCAACCACGCCTTGTCCGACCACCGCGACGCGCTCGCCAATCATCGGCGCGCCATCCATCAACAAATTCACGGCAGTCTCAACGTTCGGCAAAAACGCGGCGTGTTCCGGCGTAATGCTTTCCGGCACACGCATCACCTCATCGAGTCGTGCGACAAAATGACTGGCGTGCGGTTGAAACGAAAACACCACGCGCCCGTTCCACTCGCGCGCGATCTCGCTCCCCGTTTGAATCACGCGACCTACGCACGCGTACCCGTACTGTAAAGGATAACGCACAGCTTGCGCGAGCGCCGGAATCGTCGAGTCCATTTCCAGTTCGTCCGGCACCAATCCACGATAAAACAACAATTCGGTGCCGGCACTAATTGCCGAGACCAGCGTTTCAATCAATACCTGGTCGGGCGCGAGCACGGGCATCGCCTCGTCGCGCACGACGATATGAAACGGCGACTCGAACCAAAGCACTTGACGTTCCATCACTCACTCCATTCGATTGCGCCGGAAATAATCCAATCGGTGCCAACCTGGCGCATTTCAGTTTCGTGCAAACGCGGAAACGTTTCACGCGCGAGCAGACCTGGGATGGCGCGCACGCCGCCGACCAACGTCGGCGCAAGCGTGATGACCACGCGATCCACGAGACGCGCACGCAAAAAATTTTCGATCACTCGCGCGCCGCCCTCGACCATCAACGAGGTTATTCGCTCAAGGCGCAATCGCGCGAGCAGTTCATCCAGGTTCACTTGTACGCCGGCAAATCGCCACACGATTGCGCCCGCGTCAATCAAATCGCGTTCGCGTTCGCGCGAGGCATGCTCGGTCGTCGCGATGATGGTGCCGCGCGTCGCTTCGAGACAACGCGCACGCAGCGGGCAACGCAAAGCAGAATCGAGAATAATCGGGCGAGGCGATTTGCCGGGGACGAGGCGCACGTTGAGTTGCGGGTCATCGGCAAGCACGGTGCCGATGCCAACCAGAATCGCATCATGCGACGCGCGCAGTTGATGCGTGGATATCATAGATTCGGAACAACTAAGCCGGAGTGGCTTGCCCGGTTCCGCCGCAATGCTTCCATCCAAACTCTGCGCGAACGCCAAGGTCACGAATGGGCGCGGGTTAGTGATTGCCATTCGACTTGTCGCCGTTCTTGCCGGCGAGCGCGAGGTCGAGCAAGTGGTCCATGCGGCGCGCCTTGGTATCGAGATAGCCGCGATTCTGCGAATGCACTGTTGGTTGAATCGGCACACGCTCCGTAACCAGGACACCCAGTGTTTCGAGCGCGTCAATTTTGGTGGGATTGTTCGTCATCAAGCGCACCGAGCGCACACCCAGGTCGCGCAAAATCAAACCGGCGGGCGTGTAATCGCGTTCGTCTGCGCCATGACCCAGCTTGAGATTCGCGTCCACCGTGTCGTATCCTTCGTCCTGTAAATTGTACGCGCGTAGTTTGTTCAACAAACCGATGCCGCGTCCCTCTTGGCGCAGATACACAATCACACCCACGCCCTGCTTGGCGATCAGTTGCATCGCGCGTTCGAGTTGCTCGCCGCAATCGCACCGCAGTGAACCCAGGACATCGCCGGTGAAACATTCCGAGTGAATGCGCGTCAACACATTCGCTTGATCGCGCACATCACCCTTGACGATGGCGAGATGCTCTTTACGATCCAGGTTGTTTTCGTAGAGACACAAGCGAAACTCGCCGAACGCGGTTGGAATGCGCGCGCACTCCATCATTTGAATTTGATAGTCAGTCATTTTTTCAACAATGTCGTTTGCGAAATTATTTTTGCCGCGCTTCAAGCACGAGCAAAATAATCAGCAAGACCTCGATGACCTTGTCAAGAACCCCGATTTCATTGCGCGAGCCAATCGCGACCCAACCCAGGATCGTGACCGCCGCAAACAGCACCAACGCCAAGCGCACAAGCGAGCGACGTTTGGCGATGAACGCAATTGGCAGTTGCAGGTAGAGCGCGGCGAGCAAGCCAATATACCCCGCCGCATTCGCGAGAAACATGACCCCGCCCAGCATGCCCATCGAAATCTGCAACGCACCCAACCACAAATGAATCGCCGCGGTTGCCAGCGTCAACAGCCCAATGCTAATTTGAAGCGCGCCCATACGCGTATTTGTCGTCATTGTGAAACCTCCACTTTATTTACGCAAAATCGAAATGAATAGATGCTAAACTCTCGCGTGTTCAAGCATCAGCTTGACCGCGTCGGTGATTGTACGCGTGATGGTTGTCGCGTCACCCAGGTGCGTCAACTCGTTTGCACGCAAAGGCGCGCCAAACTCGATGCGTGCAACCATCGTGCGCCGCAAATAACCCAGCGTGAGCAATGCCGCTTGAATCGTCGCCGCCACACGTTCGCGGTCGCGTGGTGTGCGCCAACTCTGCGCGATGGGATTGTAGAGCGAGCCACGATGCACAACCCGGCTAATCACCGTCGGAATCACGACCGCATTCGAGGCCATGCGCACAAACAGACCCAGACTGTCCGACCAGCGCGCAAGCGATTCGACTGCGCCCGGCATCATCGCCGGGTCAGGTTCGATTTCGCCGGCGGGACAAATGAACACCGCGCCGCCATTTTGCAAAGCGCGCGTCACCTGGCGCACGACCATCATACGTTCCGTCGGATCGTCGTGGACAAAAATCAAATGCGACGCAATGTTGGGCAGAGCGCGCAAAAACGGACGATCATTTGAAACGAGTTGCACATCGGCGCGGCGCGTGCTCGTGAAAAACGCGAGCGTGTCCACCATGCCGGGATGATTTGCCGCGAACAAAACACCGCCGGTCGCCGGGATATTTTCCGCGCCGATGATTTCGAGTTGTCGAATGTAACGATGCAACAACTCACTGCCCGCGACCTGAATGCCGGCTTGCCCGACGCGTTGATCGAGTTGGGCGACTTGTTGCGCGAGCAAGCGCGCCGGTCCCCAAAACATTCGCTCGATGATGCCGCGCCCGTACTTGAGATTGCTCAAACCAAAATTGCCGAGCATGTCGTCGAGGTTGATGCGTGTCAGTGTGTCAATTTGGTTTTGGTTGGGTAGTGCAAGTGCGGGTGTCGCCATAAGTTGAGCGCATTATACGCACTTGCGCGCGCTTTTTCAATCGCCCTCGCAAAAATTATGAAACACAGACCAACGCAGATGAACGTAGAAAAATAAAATCCGCGTACGTCCGCGCTCTAAAAAATAGTCGTGTTATTCGCAGATAAAAATTTGTGGTATGATGCCGCGCATGAATTCCACCAACACACACACGTCACGCTCGCCGCTCGCGTTTATTTTTATCACCGTGCTCGTTGACCTGCTCGGCTATGGGATGATGATTCCGTTACTGCCGTACTATGTGCAAGAACAACATGCCGGCGCAACTGCCGCCGGCGCGATTGGTTCAGTGTACGCGTTGATGCAACTCGTCAGTGGTCCCATCATCGGCGAATTGTCGGATCGGTACGGGCGGCGGCCGGTTTTGCTCGTGTGTTTGAGCGGAACGGCACTCGCGTACTTGTTGCTCGGTCTAGCCAATTCGCTCACGCTCATTTTTCTCGCGGTCGCACTCGACGGCATCACCGGCGGCAACCTCACGACTGCGTACGCCTACATCGCCGACATGACCACATCCGAAAATCGCGCGCGCGGGATGGGCTTGGTCGGCGCGGCATTTGGTTTGGGGCTGATGCTCGGTCCCGCGCTCGGCGGAGTGTTGAGCGCGTACGGCTTGGGCGTGCCGGCGTTCGTCGCGTGCGCGATTGCGAGCGCGAATGTGATTTTCGGGTTGCTCGTGTTGCCGGAATCCTTGCCGCCGGAAAAACGCAAAATGATCAACCAGACGCGCGCACTGAACTGGGTTGCGCAACTGCGTAATGTGATTGCCCTGCCGACAATTCGCGCGTTACTGCTCGCGATGTTCTTGCTCAATCTCGCGTTCGCCGGACTGCAAACGAATTTTCCCTTGTTCAGTCAGGCACGCTTTGGGTGGGACAGCACCCGCAACGGATTTTTCTTTGCGTTCGTCGGCGTGTGCGCGGTGTTGATTCAAGGAGTCTTGTTCGGCAAAATTCAGCCGCTCCTGGGGGAAAAGAAACTCGTCATCGGCGGACTGGGTCTGATGACGATGAGTCTCGCGGCGATTGCAATCGCACCGCAAGATTGGATGGTGTATCCGATTGTCGCGCTCGGCGCGCTGGGCAGTGGCACCAGCATTCCCTCGCTGACGAGTCTGGTCTCGCAACGAGTGGATGCGAGCGAGCAAGGTCGCTTGATGGGC
>CAZPIR010000247.1:0-6230 GCA_964586085.1 uncultured Anaerolineaceae bacterium
GCGTAAAACTGGATTTCAAAAAGCGCAATTAGTGCCCGTGGGCAGTCTAGTTCGCTGGCAAGTAATGTGCTCAAATGATGGAGTAGATTAAAAACAGCCACTCGATCCAGAGTGGCTGTTTTTATTATTATTTGTTTTTCCCCTTGCCGTTGTCCTTGTCCTTGTCGTTACTGTTGCCGTTGCCGTTGTTGCCCTTGTCGTTGTCGTTGCTTGACGATGCCCGATGTTCTTGTCCTGGGTTGTCTTTCGGCTTGTTTTCGTTGATGACTTTGCCCAGGTTCGGATCCCATTTGCCCGGATCAACTTTGAGTTCCTGTGCAATTTCGCCCCAGCCCCTCTCCTCTTTTTTCATAGCGAGAATGTCCTCGACGGATTTGCCGGTGATTTCTGCGAGCGCGTATGCTTTGGCGATTTCGCCATATCCCAACCCTTCTTGGTGCAGGGCGATGATGTCTTTTACATCTACCTCGTACTCATCAGCAATCGCTTGCGCAACCTTTTGATCGGCTTGCGTGGGTTCAGGTGTGACGCTTGGTTCGGGCGTGATGGTTCCTTCCATCGCGCCGATTGCCGCGCCGGTGTTTGCCCATGCAATGCCGCCCATGCTGAGCGCCAAGACGATTGTCGAAACGACCGCTAAAAATCTGACCAACTTCATTTGGTACTCCTTTCTGAGTATAGATTAGTCGGCAAACGCTCAAGATGATATAGTAGCACGGTACTATTGCAGTGATGCTTGAGCAAAATACGATTTTTGCCTATAATCGCGCTATCTGAAATTTCTTCCCAGTGGATTCACATTTGATTCACAATCGTGTCGCATAATCGCCCCAGAATCAAATTTCACCGAGGAGGAAAAAATGAATCGGAAAATTGTTTTTGGCGTGTTGCTCGTGTTGGTGCTCGTCGCCGTGGCGGCGGGTGTGGGCGCGCAAGCGTACCGCGTGGGCATGATGCAAGGACTGGCGGCGAGCGGCAAACTCGATGCGCCGGCGACGGGGGTTGCGCCGGTTGTACCAGCGCCGTTTGCGTATCGCGCGTGGGGCATGGGTATGCATCGTCCCAGTTTTGGCTTGCTGGGTTGCCTTTTTCCCCTGCTGTTTGTGTTCGTGGTCTTTGGCTTGATGCGCGCGTGTATCGGGCGCGGTCGTTGGGGTATGCATCATCATCACGGCAACTGTGAAGGTGGCGTGCCGCCGATGATTGAAGAATGGCATCGTAAGATGCATGCCGCTGAGGGAACGGCGAAGCAGGAAAGCAAGTAGACAACGAAACAAGGAAACAGGTAGACTGGTTTCAAAATCGGTCTACCTGTTCACCAATTTGTCTGAACCATGAAAAAAATTTTGGTCGTTGACGACGAACCGCAAATTGTCCAACTTGCTCGCGATTATCTCGACCGCGCGGGCTTGGCTGTTTTAACTGCGCACGATGGCAAGGCCGCGCTCTCGGTGGCGCGCGCCGAGAAACCGGATTTGATCGTGCTCGACCTGGGTTTGCCGGGCATGGATGGATTGGACGTGACGCGCGCACTGCGCAAAGAATCGAACGTGCCGATTATTATACTGACCGCGCGCGGTGAAGAGAGCGACAAGCTCATCGGACTCGAACTGGGTGCGGATGATTACATGGTCAAGCCGTTCAGTCCCAAAGAACTGGTTGCCCGGGTGCGAACAGTTCTGCGGCGTGTCGAGAATGCGGATGCCGGCGCGGAAACAATTCGCGTTGCCGATGTTTTGCTCGATGTACCGCGGATGCAAGTCACGGTTGCCGGGCGCGTCGTCGAGTTGACGCCCACCGAGTTCCAACTGCTCGCGACGCTCGCACGCCAGCCCGGTAGAATTTTTACGCGCGCGCAACTGCTCGATGCCGTGCGCGGCGTGTCATTCGATTCGTACGAGCGCGCGATTGACGCGCACGTGAAAAACATTCGTCGCAAGATCGAAGCGAATCCGCGCGAGCCGCGCTACCTAGTTTCGATTTACGGCGTCGGTTACAAATTTGCAGACAAGTAAATGAACCACAACCACTTTCCGCGCCATCGTCCGCCCTGGTGGCCTCACAATCAGACCTGGCCTCCCGACTCGTCGCAAGCGCAACTATGGCATCGTTCGCGTCGCCAATTTCTTTGGCGCATCGGTTTGCTGTTTGCGTTGATGTTCGTCCTGGGATGCGCGAGTCTCACCGCGATTGCTTGGTGGCTGGGCAATCTGGCTGGCACGCTGGGGATGCCGCGCTTTGGCTCGCCGTTTGGCATTGTCGTGGTCGTTTTGATTGTCGTCGTGTTGTTCCAGGTCGGTCGCGCGGTGCGACGCATGGCATTGCCGATGGGCGATTTGGTCGAAGCGGCGGGACGTGTGGCGGACGGCGATTACTCGGCGCGAGTGGTGGAACGTGGACCGCGCGAAATTCGTACGCTTGCGCGCGCGTTCAATTCGATGGCGGGACGATTGCAGACCCAGGATGAACAACGCCGCGCGATGCTCGCGGATGTGACGCACGAACTGCGCACACCACTCACCGTGATTCAGGGCAACCTCGAAGGGTTGCTCGACGGCGTGTATCCGCGTGACGACGCGCATCTCACACCGATCCTCGATGAGACGCGTGTGCTCTCGCGGCTCGTGGATGATTTGCGAATGCTCGCCTTGACCGAGAGCGGCGCGTTGCAATTACAAAAAGAATCGGTTGATTTGTCTCTGCTTGTCAGCGAAACCGTCGCCTCGTTCCAAGCGCAAGCCGATCTACTGGGTGTCGCGTTGCAAGTCGAGACGACTGATGTGCCATCGCTCGCGCTTGACCCGGCGCGCATTCGTCAGGTGCTCGAAAATTTGATTGCGAATGCGTTGCGTTACACGCCGCGCGAGGGCAAGGTTAACGTGCAATGTTCGTTGGACAATGAGCACAATTGCGTTGCGGTGAGCGTGTGCGATTCGGGTGCGGGAATTTCGGCGGAAGAATTGCCGCACATTTTCGAACGATTCTACAAATCGCGTGAATCGCGCGGGATGGGGCTGGGTCTCGCCATCGCGAAAAACCTGGTCGTCGCACACGGCGGCGAAATTGCCGCGCAGAGTGAAATCGGTCAGGGCACGACGATTCGCTTTGATTTGCCGCAAAAATTGAATTGATTTGTGCAAACTGTACAACAGGTTCTGCACTCGAATTTGGCGAATAAGCTATGGACGAATCGAGTCAAACTCGTATAATGGGCGTTGTTTGACAGCGAGAGCAATGTCGCTATAATCTGCTGGTCAATTGAATATCACGAGTGCCGTGAAGCACTCTGAAAAGGTCCTTGAAGCCCTTGAACTCGCGCCGTGGTGCGCTCGTCCAAGGGCTTTATCTATTCGGTTACGGTTTCATATTCCAAGGGGGGAGGATAATTATTGCCAGGTTTAATTGATCACTAAACGGGAGCGGTGAAAAATTTATTCCACGCCAATTCCGTGTCCGCGAACGTGTTTCGACATGACACCCGTTCAAAGTGTCCATCTGAAAGGAGATTAACATGACAACGCCATTGCGTGATTTTTTGGAAATTCCCTATGACAAATTGGAAGAGATGAATCTGCAGATCAAGGCAGATCGTTTAGCGCACGTGCCCGCCCACAAATTTCAAGACGCGCGGATGAAAGACCTTGCCGATGAAAAACGCATTAAAGCCGTGACCGTGTGTTTTTCCGACCTCGAAGGTCGTCTGCACATGCTCGATTACGACAAGAAAATCTTGCTCAAATCTGCCGACAACCTGACCTTTGATGGGTCTTCGATTCGCGGCTTTTCGCAACAAGCCGAATCGGATTTGCGCTTGAGCATTGATTGGCCTGCGTTCTATTGGTTGCCCGCCGATTTGTTTGGACCCGGCAAAGTGCTCGTGTTCGGCAACGTGCTCGAACGCGATGGCACGCCGTACGCGGCGGATATGCGCGGCAAGCTGAAAGCGTACACCGAAGCGTTGTATGCCAAGGACGGCACGGTCTGCAACGCGGCAAATGAAATCGAAGGTTTCGTGTTTGCCGGTCGCAATGCCGAGCAGAAATATATTGAAACCGGTCGTTTTGAATTTATCAGCACGGGCGGTTATTATCACTCGCTTCCCGGCGATGCGTTACGTGGATTCATTGACGCATCCGCCGAGGCACAACGCGCGCTGGGTTTCGCAAACGAAAAAGATCATCCCGAAGTCGCGCCCGCGCAATTCGAAATGAATTACTCGTACACTGAAGTCAGCATTGCCGCCGACCAGATTTTGCTCTACAAATTATTGTCGCGTCAGGTCGCGCAAAAGATGGACATGACCGCGTGTTTCCTGCCCAAGCCCGTCACTGGCGTCAACGGCAACGGTATGCACACGAATCTCTCCGTGTCGCGCGGCGGCACCAACTTGTTCTGGGACAAGAGCGGCAAAGAAAATCTGTCGCAAGTGGGCTGGGATTTCTTGACGCGGATTCTCACAAGCGCACTCGACATTTGTCTCATTCTCAATTCGAGTGTCAACTCGTACCGCCGACTCGACCCGCACTTTGAAGCGCCGAATCAAATCAAAGCCTCGGCGATTGATCGCGGCTCGATGGTGCGTATCCCGATCGGTAACGAACGTTCGATGCGTACCGAAGTGCGCTCGATTGCGCCGGATGCCAATCCGTACCTCGCGCTCTACACGCTCATCAAGACCGGCTTGGAAGGTCCGCTCGATGCCAAGGTGCTTGATTCGTCGAAAGCGCGCACGTTGCCCGACAATATCTACGATGCGATTGATTACTTTGCCAACAGTCAGTACGCGGCAAGTATCCTGGGCAAGGATGTGCAGGACAAGTACGCCGAAGTCAAACTCAATGCCGCGCATCGTAGCCCGCGCCGCTTGGGTACGCTCATCAAAACATCCGAGATTATCTACCACCACGAAGTCACCAACCAATATCTCTGGAACCAGTTCTAACGTTTGCACTGCGCTCTTCGGGGCGACCAGTCCCCAACGATTCCCCTTGCTTCCCCCCTTGGCAAGGGGAGCGTTGGGTGAGGACCATCGAATAAAATAATCCAGGTGCATGAACACCTGATTTGGGGCCATGAAGCCCTCGAAGCAAAACCAAGTTTGTTTTGTTTCGAGGGCTTTGCTTTACCTGAAATCATCTGCATCAATTTTTCTAGTCCGAAAAAATTCAAGGAGTAATCATGTCTTCACAATCTAGTACGAGCACTGGCATGAAAAAGACACTCGGTTTGACCGGGGTCACGGTGAACGCGATGGCGTTGATTGCGCCCGGTGCGTTCTTGTGGATGACGTTCCAACTGCAAGCCGCGAACGTGGACGTCAATGGCGTGAGCACAGCGCAAGATATGTGGACGGGCATCGTCGCCGCGTTGATTGTCGCATTCCTCACGGCGTTCGCGTTCGCCGAACTCGCGCGCCGCTATCCCGATGCGGGTAGTGGCAGTGCGTACTATTTCGCCGAAAAAGCATTCCTGGATCGCGAAGAACCAGCGCACCGACGCTGGGCGCGCATTGCCAAATTTATCACGGGCTGGGCGGCGCACTTGTTCTACTGGGTTTATCCCGGCGTTATGGTCGCGTTCATGGTTGTGCTTATCACCTACATCGCCGGACAGTTTGGTTTGGAATTGCCGATCTGGGGACAAATCATCGTCGCTTGGTTGTTCTCAGCGCTTGTGGGTTCGATTGCGATGCGTGGCATCAACGGCTCGACGACGGCGAGCATCGTGATCAATGTGATTCAGTTGACCGCGTTGATTGTGTTTAGCGTGCTCGCGATCATGTTCCGCATCCAAAATCCGGCGAGTGTGCCGGCAGATGGTTGGTATCATGCCACACCGACCTCAATTATCACGCCGCACGATTTTTCCGGTTTGTTGTTTCAATCTACCATCGCCATTTTGATTCTGGTTGGTTTTGAATCTTCGACTGCACTTGGCGCGGAAGCGATCAATCCGAAACGCGATATCCCGCGCGGCGTTTTGCTCTCGCTCGCGATTCAAGGTTTGCTGGCGTACTTGTTCGAGTACTTTGCCGCGAACTATGCGCTCTCCGACAAGTTGACGATGGATGTGGCTGGTAAGACCCTGACCGGCATTGATGCGGCGGCGGCATCGAGTGCGCCGATTGGCGACCTGGCAATTTTGATCGGCAATGCGTTCCTGGGTGGTAACGGTTTCGCGTTCATGATGATTATCGCGGCGACGGTCGCGATTGCAATCCTGGGCACGAC
>CAZPIR010000248.1:0-5566 GCA_964586085.1 uncultured Anaerolineaceae bacterium
CAATGACTGCCACATCCAGCACCCGACCCGCTCGCGCGCACATACGCGCCCCACAAAATCACGGCGATGTTGATGATTAGAACGAACCATGCATACTTTACAAAAGTGAGTTTCATGTTTAAGGTTTCAGGAAATTGGACGTTGGAACTACGAGCAAACGTTGGCGTCTAATTTCTACTTTATGGCGGATAGCACAAGAACAAGTGCGCGGCTTCGTACGCATATTTCGCCGCACCTTCACTGTTGCGCGCTTCTTGGACGACCAAGCGAATGTCGCGCAGTAAACGCTCGGTGGTCGGCGTGGCTGTCTTGTAGTACGAGCGAATGATGCCCCAGCCATCCACCAACACGAACATCGGATCGAACTCGAATGTGCCGTCGGCTTTTGATTCGTAGAACAAATTGAATCCACCGCCGAGCGCATACTTTAATCTCGTCGCATCACCCGTCGCGATGCGCCACACCTTGGCGTCCGCACCGACCTGGTTCGCGTACGCGCGCAATTTTTCCGGCGTGTCGCGTCCAGGGTCGAATGAAATCGTGACAAGCGAAATCGGAATCTCTGCCGTGTCCGACAAGGTCAACTGGGCTTGCACCGCGCGCATCACCTGGCTCGTTTGCGGACACGGCGCGGCGCAGTTTGCGTACGTGAAATTGTAAAGCGTGATGCGTCCACGCAAATCTTCGTTCGTCAAACGCGCATTGTTTTGGTCGGTCAGCGCAAAGCCGGGCGCGAGCGTGATGCGCGGCAAAACCTGGATCGGGCGCAGGGTCGCAAATGCGACGACGGCGATAATCGGCAATGCCGCGAGCAAATAGACCAGCCGCGAACGACTCATGCCATCACCTTTTTCGCACGGCGGCGGCGTTGCTTGCCACCAATCACACGCACCAAATCACTCGCGGTCGGACCCGCCAATTCCTGGCGACTGTGCACGACCATACGATTATCACTCAGCGTGAGATAAATCACTTTGGGCGCGGGCATCGCAGAATCAAAGGTAGGCGTCGTATCGGCGTGGTCTACAATCACCGTGTCAGGATGATGCGTCTGGACGAGCGTCGCCGCTTCTGCCCAATCGCGCGCCGCGCCAATAATCGAAACACTCCGCTGTTCGCTTAACAGCCGAGTCAACCCATCGAGGAAAAGACCTTGACCAACGAGCAAAACACGTGATGACATTGATGCGATTTTAACAATCGTTGCGTCAAATGTCATCACCCAGAGGGGTAGAAATCGAGGGAAACCGATTAGCCAAAAGGATTAATCGCAGAATCAGAATGGGACGCGGATGAACGCGGACAAACGCGGATTTTATTTTGGTAAACATCCGCGTACATCTGCGCTCGTTTGCGTCCAATAAATTTCGGGGCTATGGATTGATGCCACGCCGCGCCGCCCAAGCGGCGGCTTCGGCGCGACTACGGAGGTGCAGTTTGTCGAGAATCGTACGGAGGTGTGCCTTGACCGTGTGAGGCGACAAGACCAGTTGCGTCGCAATTTCCTTGTTGCTCATACCGCGCGCGACAAGTTCGAGCACTTGGCGTTCGCGCTCGCTGAGTTCATCGGGTGACGTGTTCGTTTCCGATTTCGGCGCGCCCGACGCAAATTCGCTGAGGAGTTTGACCGCCATCGCCGGGGCAATCATCGCCTCACCCGCCGCGACGTGTTGAATCGCGTCAATGAGGTCTTGCGTGTTCATGTTCTTGAGAAGATAGCCGCGTGCGCCCGCGCGAATCGCCGAAAACAAATCGGATTCTTTTTCCGAAATCGTGAGCATCACAATGCCTAGTTGCGGATGCACATCGTGCAAGCGACGCGCCGTTTCGACGCCGCCAATGCCGGGCATGTTCACGTCGAGCAAAACCACATCGGGCTTGAACTCGCCCACACGGATGAGCGCATCTTCACCACTGCCTACGGTTGCGACGACGCGCATGTCCGGCACGTCGTTCAAAATTCGCGAGAGACCTTCACGAAACAAAAAGTGATCGTCAGCGATGAGGATTTTCATGAGTCGGATTATACTACAATTTAGGTTGGATAGGGGTGGTCACTACGATACGTGTGCCCTGCCCCGGTCCCGTCGCCACCGTGAGCGAGCCGCCCAAACTTTGCGCGCGTTCGCGCATCGTCGCCATGCCGTGACTGTGATACACGCGCCCCGGTTGCGCCGCATCGCGAAAGCCCAAGCCATCGTCCGTCACGCTCAGTTCGATTTCGTTGGCGCTCGCGCGTAACGCGACCTGGACATTGCGCGCATATGAGTGCTTGCGTACATTCGTCAACGCTTCCTGTGCGATGCGAAGCAACTGCATCCCGGTTTCCGGTTGCACCGTCAACCCAGGTGGCTCGGAAGAAAATGTCGCGACGATACCGGTCTGCCGTGCAAACTCGTCCACATAATCAGCGAGCCGCGCCACAAGTTTGTCCGGCTCGTCAATGCCCAGACGCAAACCATCAATCGCTTCGCGCACATCCACGTACGCCGCGCGAATCGTCTGGCGCATTTCGGCAAGCTCGCTGAGCGCGGCATCGTAGCGTTGCGACGAAATTAAATGATCCAAACGTTCCGCTTGCAGACTTTGATACGCGAGTGTTTGCGCCAAACCATCGTGAATCTCGCGCGACAAACGATAACGCTCTTCGATGACCGCAAGTTGTCCAACCTGCGCGTACAACTGCGCGTTGCGAATGGCAAGCGCGATCTGATGCGCCATCGTCATCAACATTTCAACATGGTCGTCGGTGAACGTGCGTGCCTGGCGTGAACCCAGGAACATCGCGCCGAACGTTTGATTTTCGGCGACGAGCGGCGCGGCAACCGCGGAAAGCAAATCGTGTCCATCGCCGGCAACATTCGCGAGCAAGACCGGCGCGCGCGTCGAGTGAGTTTGATTCGCCAACTGCAAGCCAAGTTGAAAACGCGCGTCGGTCATCGCGTCGCCCAGGTTGCGGCGCGCGCGACACGTCCAGGTCTCGGATGCCGGGTCGAACAAAAAGATGCCGCCGGCTTGCGCGTCCCAGCCTGCCGCCGCAATGTCAAGCACCTGCGCGGCAAGGTCGTTCAACGCTTGCGCGGATTGCGAGGCGCGGTCGAGCGCGTGGAGTGTGCCGACCTGACGTTGACGCTGACGCAAACTATCGAGCGAACTGGCAATCACGCCGCCCAACACGTTGAGCAAACGAATGTGGTCTTCGGGCGGACCATCCACTGAAGGAAAGTACGCCGAGATGATGCCAACGCGTTCCTGGTCGCGCACAATGGGCAGACAGACAAGCGAGCCAATGCCATCGGCGCGGGCTTGCTCATGCAAGCCAACGAACAACGGACAATCGCTCGACGCTTTGGTTTTGAGCGTCGAACATTCGCGACAACGTTGCATCGAAATGCCACTGTCCATCCGTTCGCGCAACGCGAGCAAGTACTGATTGCTCAAGCCCCACGCCATATCCAATTTGAGCCGGTCATTGTTGCCATCGAACGTGACGACGGATGATGCACGCGCGCCGGTCAATTGCACCGCGCCTTGCGCCGCGAGTTCGAACACGGTTTCTTCGTGATTTGCGTCGGATATGCGTTTGCCAAAATCGTTGAGCGCGAGCAATTTTTGATGATTGAATTCGAGTTCGTCGAACGCGTGGCGCAGTTCGGCTTCGGCTTGTTCGCGACGCGCGAGTGCGCGCGCCAACAGCGTGAACGCGAGCCAGACGCCGCCGAGACCGGTGACGCTGTACACCAACATGCCGATGGCGTCGCGCAGAGCCGGGGCAAGCGGAAAAATAATCGCGGACAGAAATAGTTCGTGGAGTGTGACGAGTGCGAGGACGCCAACGAGCGCGAGCCAACGCCAGCGAATGACCTTGTCGCTGGTGAGACCCGCGTGCAGTGACGCTGTGACTCGTTCGACCTTGGAATAAAGCGACGACATGTTTATCCTGTGCGCGCATTGTAGTCAGCGCGCAAACGTTTGTCAAAACACACTACCGGATTGTCATTTCGGCGAGCGAAGCGAGGAGAAAGCTCCACGTAGTTGAGCGATTTCTTGCTTCGCTCGAAAAGACAGGGGCATCCCAATTGCAATTTGGCAATCGCCGCAAGTTATGATAACCTGACCACATCAACATCTGCGTTGTATCACATCTTGGCGCAATCGCCAAATCGAATTCGAGTTTGCTATGCACAGTGTCATTGTTGCGAACGGAGAATTGATCGCCACGCCCCGTTTGACTGAATTGTGGCGCACCGCCGACCTACGCATCGCCGCGGACGGGGGCGCGGTCAACGCGCGCCGACACCTCACACTCGCGCCGCACGTCGTTATCGGCGATTTCGATTCGCTCGACGACGCCACGCGAACCTGGTGCGCGTCCGCCGAGTTCATTCAGCACCCGCGCGATAAAGACGAAACCGACCTGGAACTTGCGCTCGAACTCGCGCACACACGCGGCGCGACAACCATCACGATTCTGGGCGCGGCAGGTGGGCGCTTTGACCAGGCATTTGCGAATGTGATGTTGTTGGCAAAACTCGCGTCCGCGCATATCGCCGCCAAAATCGCCGGCGCGAATTTCGATGCCTGGGTTGCCTGGGCACGCGCCGAGGTTGCCGGGCAAATCGGCGACACGGTTTCACTCATCCCGCTCACCGAACGTGTCGAGCCGGTGACAACAAGCGGACTTGACTACCCTTTGCGCGGCGAGACCTTGTATCTTGGGTACGCGCGCGGCGTGAGCAATCGTCTAGTTGAAACGAACGCGACGGTGGCGTTTGCGAATGGTTTGTTGTTGATCGTGCATTTGCACGATTGACCGCCAAAACAAATCATGCTAAACTAGCGCGCGACAATCAAATACATTTTGGGGAGCTGGACGTATCGGCTGAGAGGAAGACTTGTCTTCGACCCATTGAACCTGATCTGGATAATGCCAGCGCAGGGAACGATCCAAAAAATTGTGAACCGCTCCCCTGTGTAGGAGTGGTTTTATTTTTACCGGAGGAGAATATGTTCAACCGTTTTTCACTCGTCGCACTCGTTTTGCTTGCGCTCGTCGCGTGCGCGCCGGGCACGCCCGCGCCCACACCCACGATCACGCCAATCACCGCGCCGACGGCGGGAGCCGCGCCCACTTTTCAACCCGCGCGCGAACTCGTCGTGATGACACACGATTCATTTGAAGCATCCGAAAGTGTGATCAAGGATTTTGAAACGGCGAACAATGCGAAAATCAAAATTCTCAAATCGGGCGATGCCGGCGCGGCGCTCAACAAGGCAATCCTCGCCAAGAGCAATCCGCTGGGCGATGTGTTTTTCGGCGTGGACAATTCGTTCTTGTCGCGCGCGGTGAAAGCCGGAATTTTCGAAACACACAAATCTCCCAACGCCGCCAACATTCCCGCCGAGTTTGCGCTCGACCCGACGAACCAACTCACGCCGGTTGATTACGGCGACGTATGTTTGAATTACGACCGCGCCTATTTTGAAAAGAAAAATCTCGCGCCGCCGCAAACACTCGACGACCTCGTCAAGCCTGTTGATTGGCCGGAGGACAAGAATTGGGGAA
>CAZPIR010000248.1:5576-6229 GCA_964586085.1 uncultured Anaerolineaceae bacterium
CCTCATCAAGCCGCAGTACAAATCGTTGAACGTCGTGCAAAACCCGGCGACCTCATCGCCCGGGTTGGAGTTCTTGATTGCGACGGTCGCTCATTTCGGCAGTCCCAAGTACTTGGATTTCTGGCAAGCCCTGCGCGCGAACGATGTGCTCATCACTGAGGGTTGGAGCGACGCATACTATGCCAAGTCCACTTGGGGCGGCAAGGGCGGCGACCGTCCCATCGTCCTGAGTTATGCGACGAGTCCTGCCGCCGAAGTGTTTTTCTCGAACGGCAAGGTGACAACCCCGCCGACCGGCAACGTGCTCGGCGATGGCGCGTGTTTTCGTCAAATCGAATTTGTCGGCGTGCTCAAAGGGAGCAAGCAAACCGACCTCGCCAAAAAGTTTGTGGATTTTATGCTGAGCGCAAAATTCCAAGAAGATGTGCCGACCCAAATGTTTGTGTTCCCGGTGCAGAGCGACGCCAAATTGCCCGAGTTTTTCAAGTTTGCCGAAAAGCCCAAAAAACCGGCTACGCTGACCCCGGCAGACATTGACGCCAACCGCGAAGCGTGGATCAAAGCGTGGACAAATTCTGTTTTGCGTTAAGTGAGTTTCAGGGTGGGAGTGACTCTCACCCTATTTTGTTTTTCTAATTCGCAGAGTATAATAT
>CAZPIR010000249.1:0-6220 GCA_964586085.1 uncultured Anaerolineaceae bacterium
CGATGGCGGTTTGGGTCGCAAACGTTTCGAGCAGACTAATCCAATCGCGGTCAATGTTGAGCGGCGTGGGATTGAAAATTTCAATGACACCATTGACCTGACCTTTGGAGATCAGCGGCGCGGCATAGTACGCGCGCAAGTTGCCGAGGGTCGGCAAAAAGTTGCTGACACCCGGAGTGGCGTTTTGCGCCAGATTGGACACGGCGAGAAACTTGCGTTCGAGTGCCACGCGCCCGGCAAAATCTTGTCCCAGCCGAAGGCGAGTTTGTTCGATGAGGCGGGAGTGAAAACCTTGTCCACTCCGAAAGGTCAGCATTTTGGTGGCAGTGTTGAGGAGTAAGATGCTGGCGGCTTGTCCGCCAAGTTGCGCGCGTGCCTGGGTCAACAGCAAGTCGAGGGTCAGGTTCAGGTCAAAGCTGGACGTGATCGCCATGTCCACCATGTGAAGCGATTGCAATTGTTCGAGGCGACGCTCGGTTTGTTCGTGCAAGATGGCGCGGTGAATCGCGCTCGACGATTGCTCGCCAATACTGCGCGCGAGTTGCAGTTTGTCCGCGTCGAACGGTTCGCGTGCTTCACTGCGCGCCTCGCCCAGCATCAAGATGCCGATGGTGCGATTGCCAAAGCGCAAGGGCACGAGGCAAACTGTTTGGGCAAGGTCCAAAAAAAGTTTGGCGCGTTCGGCGTCGGTCAGCGCAGGATCGTCGGCGTGCAAAATCAACGGCGTCTCCGATTCCCAAATTTGCCAGTTCGGGTCGTACAGCGCGAGGGATTCATGTTGCCCGATGCCCAGGTCAATCGGCAAGGTGCGGACGGGGTAGGCGGCGCGAATCAGCAAATCCTCTTGTTGGACCAAACCCAGTCGCGCAAACGTAACGTGCGTGTTTTCCACCGCGCATTTGACGATGCGTTCCATAATCGCATCCGGCGTGTCGGTTTCGGCAAGGTCGCGCGAGAGCGTGTAGAGCGCGGTGAGCCGGTCCGTGCGAGTTGCCAACTCTTTTTCAATGTGCTTGCGTTCGGTAATGTCGCGGAACACGCCAAAAGCGCCGGCATAGTTGCCTTCGGTATCGAACCAGGGAGTCGCGGTCAACGTGACCTCGCGGCGTTCGCCGTTGGCGCGCTCGATGGTCAGGTCGTAATTATCGCGCACGCCAATGTGCCGCCGCTCGACCTGGCTGGTATGTTTGGCGCGTTGGTCTGGGGGAATAAATTCGGTGACGTTGCGTCCGACGAGTTGACCCGGCGCAACGCCAAAAATTTCTTCCAATGCCGGATTGGCGATGATGAAATTGCCTGGACCGTCCACGCGTCCCACGCCTTCGCCGACATTTTGGAAAACCAACCGAAAACTGGCTTCGCTGGTACGCAAAGCTTGTTCCACGTGTTTGCGTTCGCTAATGTCGCGTGAAATGGCGCCGACGTAAAAACCGCGCTTGGTCTTGATCGGAAAGATACTTTGCAAAATCGTTTTGCGTTCACCGGTGGGTGTCTGGATTAGGGTTTCTATCGTGTGGTTGAAATGGCGCCATTGCTCCGTGCGAAAAATGTCGCGCATCGTCGCTTGTGTTTGTTCGCAAAAATCCTGGGTGCGTTGTTCCGGTGGAGTTGTTTGCCATTGCACATCCCACGTAAATGCATTCAGGGCTTGCGCGGAAGGAATGCCGCAGATTTGCGCCTGGGCTTGATTCCACTCGACGATCTTGCCTTGATGGTCAATGAGCATGATGCCTTCGGAGGACGCTTGAAAAAAGGTGCGGAATTTTTTTTCGCTCTCGCCCAAGCGCGCAATCGTGTCATTGAGCAAGGAGACAAGCATCCATGCCACAGCGGCAACGACGATGAGTGCAATCATGCTGATATAAACATAGTGATTGAACACGCCAATGTACCAAGCGTAGAGACTGTAAACCGTGATGGCGAAAAATCCAAAAGCAAAAGCGGCGCGCGGACGAATAAGGAAACTAGCGGCAAGCACCGGCACGGTATAGACCACAAACACGCGCTCAAAATCCTGGACTGGGAAAGCAAAGGTAATGGCGAGAATGATGCCCACCAGTGAAGTTACGGCAACGATGTGAGTATGACCGCGCCGATTCAATTCGGCAAAGCCAACCAGGGCAACAATGATAGCCAAGTCGTTCAAAAGAAAATATAAATCTTGCACGTTAGGGTTGTACAAATAAAAACCGATATTGATGAGGGTTAATGCAAATGCGGCAATCAAGGAGACGCGCAGGAATGCATTCAGCAAAATCGTGCGCTGACGTTTGGGGTCCAGGGCGGTGTGTTCATCCAGCAGTTGGGTGTGAATCGAAAAGAAAGGAATTGAGCTGTCCATAAATGCCTTCTTGTGCTACGAATAGGTTGGGTAGCTAATTGTATAGCGCAATGCTCCGAGGCGCAATTACACCGGTTTCCTAGCCCAGCGGTGCGCGGTAAAAATTAATTTGGCAGAGAGGTTGACATTTGCCACCACTCTGCCAAAAATTTTTACTGATGTTACACCCTTGATGTCATTCGACGAGCCGCCAAGCGGCGATGAGAAATCCTTCGTACACTTAAACGCGTTTGCCATGCGGCAGTTTGCGGGTGACCCAACGTGCGCCCAGAGCGAATAATGGGAGCAAGACCATCAGCGGCAGGTAGACGAGCGGATAGAACGCGCTGGTCTGCAACACGTCCACATAATATTTGAAACCCAGGGTCAGGTCAGGCAAGTACCACGGAAACGCGATATCGTACAGCACGTAAAAGAAAACGATTTGCACGGTCAAGGTTGTGGCGATGAGGAATGCCATGTTCACAATGTCGAGCGTGGTTGTGTACTTGGTCGCGCGCCGGCTCAACGCGCCGGCGACGAGCGCGGCGACGACGAGCGCGATGATCGCGTCCACCGTGCGCCCGGTAAAGAACGTGATAATGTCCGCTTCCGTATTGAGCATACTCAACGACCAACTGAATCCGCGCCCGAAAAACATGCCATTGTAAACGACGAGATACACGAGCGCGCCAATCATCGGCACGCGCCAGCCCCACTTGGCGCGCGCGATGATGAACAGATAAATTGCAAACGGTACCAACACGAGAATGCCGATGAGCAATCGCACGAGTCGTTCGCCGGTCATCCGGGCATCCTTGGCTGTCGCCGCTTGCGCGCGTGTGGCTTGGATATCGGCGAGTGCGGCTTGGAACGCGCCGTCGAAATTATTTGCCGCGAGCGCTTGCTTGGCTTGGTCCAATTTTTTGTGTTCGAATGGCGCGACGCCGTACACCTTGGCGATCTGCGCGTAACGTTCGCCGATTTCTTGCGCCGCGTCCACCGCACGTTGCGCGCGCACATTGCTCGCGAGGTCGAGCGTGTCGAACAAGGGCGTGCCCTGATTGTGCGCGGGGATGCTTGCGCCCAGCAGAATTGCAATCGTCGGCACAACGTCCACTTGGGTTGCCGCGGTGTACTTGCCCGGCTTGATGCCCTTGCCTACTGCGACCCAGGGCACGGTCAACACAGTCGGCTCGCCGCCGCCGTGACCACCGCGATCAATTTGTCCATGGTCGGCGGTGACGATGACCGTCGTCTGCTTTAAATCCAAACTGGCAACGATGCGCGCGATGCGCGCGTCAATCGTTCGCGCGGCATCCTTGAATTCGGCGCTCGTGCCGCCTTTCGCGTGACCGGCATCATCCACCTCAATAAAATGGATGAGCATAAAATTTGGTTTTTGCTCTCGTAAAATTTCTAGCGCGGCGGCTTCGATGGTGTCGTCTTCGCGTCGCACCGCCGGCAAATCGCCGTACGGGTCGGCAGGATCAACGCCGCCAAAGTACGTGTCCACGCCGCGCGTGTACAAGCGTTTCCAATAATCGCTTGCGCCGGCGAGTGCCGTGGTCAAGCCCTTGCGTTTGGCAGATTCAAAAATCGTATCTACCTTGACCTCGCCCTGGTAAAAATTTAACGTGACACCGGATTGTTCTTGCCACGCGCCGGTGCCGAGCACGGTCCAGCCGGGAAGCGACAAGGAAGGTTCGCCGGCTTGCAGGGTGCGTTCCGCGCCTTGACTCCGCAACGTGTTCAAGGTGGGCAGAGTGCGCGAAACATCCTCGCGCAAGGCATCCACGACGATGAGGACGACCTGGTTTGAAATGGCTTGCCCTTCTTTGCCCGGCGCAATCGCGCCGGTGTACTGGCTGACGTAATTCGAGAGCGCATTAAACGTATAGAGCGTGAGATTCTGCGCGCCGAACCGTGACCACACCATGAGCACGAGCGGGACCACGACGAGCGAAGCAATTTTCCTGAACAATGATTCCTCCTTGAATTTTTTTAATTTAGCAAGGTTGCCAGTATAACTGCAACTTTATCATGCGTCAAAAATATCGCGTTTCACTTTTTTTACGGATGCGAGTAGAATGCGCTCACGAAATATGACGAGGAGGAATGATGGCACAAATTATTGTGGTTGGTAGCGCGAACACGGATATGATTTTAAAATGCGAACGTTTGCCCGGCGCGGGTGAAACCATCCTGGGCGGCGATTTTGTGATGGCGCAGGGCGGCAAGGGCGCGAATCAAGCCGTTGCCGTGGCGCGATTGGGCACGCGTGTTACGTTTGTCTCGCGCCTGGGTCGCGATGCGATGGGCAATCGTTCCGAAGCCGGTTATTTGCAAGAAGGGATTGATTGCGATTTTATTTCGCGTGATGACAGTGCCGCGTCCGGCGTCGCGTTGATTATGGTGGATGCCTCCGGCGAAAATCTCATCGGCGTCGCGCCGGGTGCGAATTATTCGCTTGCGCCGGAACACGTCGCGCAAGCCGAAGCCGCGATTCGTGCCGCGAACGTTTTGCTCGTGCAACTCGAAATTCCACTCGACACGGTGACGACGGCAATCAACCTTGCGCGCAAATGGAACTCGCGTGTGATTCTCAATCCCGCGCCCGCGCGCGAATTGCCGGTCGAATTGCTTGAAGACGTGATTCTCACGCCGAACGAACACGAGTTATCCATCATCGCCGGCATCGCTGACCCAGAACAGGCGGCAAAGCATTTGATCGAACAAGGCGCGCGCGCGGTTGTCGTCACGCTCGGTGAGCGCGGCGCGCTGTTGGTCACGGCGGCGCAATCGCGCATCATCCCGACTTTTCCGGTTAATGTCGTGGACACGACCGCGGCGGGCGATGCGTTCAACGCCGGTCTTGCGGTTGCGCTCGCGCGCGGCGACAATTTGCCGGACGCGGTGCGGTACGCGTGCGCAGTCGGCGCGCTCGCCGTGACGCAATTCGGCGCGCAACCGTCTTTGCCGACGGCGGCACAGGTCGCCAAGCTCTTGCGCGAGTCTGAAGCCTAAATGGCAGTCCTAACTAATCCGGAAATTCATTCGCGTTGGCTCGCGCGCAATTTCACTTTTAATATTCTTGACGGCGCATTCTTTGGGTTGGGTGTTGGCATTAGTTCGTTCGTCACCGTCATCCCCTTGTTTGTTAGTCAGCTCACCGACTCGGCTTTGCTGATCGGTTTGATTCCGGCGATTCACTCGGTCGGCTGGCAATTTCCGCAAATCCTCACGGCGCAACGTGTGGGGCGCATGGGTTATCTCAAAAACCTGGTTGCGTTCCGTACTCTGCACGAGCGCATCCCGTACATTTTTCTGGCGTTGATCGCGTACTTTTTGCCGGTGCTCGATCACACGCTCGCGCTCGTGCTGATTTATTTGATGTTGATTTGGCAGGGCGTGGGTGGCGGTGTGACCGCAACGGCGTGGCAAGCGTGGCTCGCGAAAATTATTCCGGGCAATCGGCTCGGTTCGCTCTATGGTTTGCAAAGTGGCGCGGCGAATGGCTTGGGCAGTGTTGGCGCGATTGTAGCGGGTGTCATTCTCGAACGGGTCGCGCCCTCAAATAATTTTGCGATTTGTTTTGCGCTCACGGTCGGCGCGATGGTGCTCTCGTGGATTGCGCTTGTGTTGGTGCACGAAGAACCGCACGTGCCGATGCCGGTGATGGTGGCGGACAAGGATTATTGGCGTCACCTCGTCGAAATCCTAAAACGCGACGCCAACTTTCGTTGGTTTCTGATTGTGCGGATGGCGTCCCAGTTTGCGTTGATGGCATACGCTTTTTTCACGGTGTACGCCGTACGCCAATTCAACATCAGCGCCGAGTTTGCCGGTTGGTTGACTGCCGCGTTTACTGGCTCGCAAATTCTGGCGAATCCCATCCTG
>CAZPIR010000250.1:0-6167 GCA_964586085.1 uncultured Anaerolineaceae bacterium
GTCGCGCAGGGTGGTGTCGTAGGTGAAAATATTCATAGTGTTCTCTTAACCGCCAAGGCGCAAAGAACGCAAAGGAAAAAATGTTTTTTATCTTTGCGCCCTTTGCGCCTTGGCGGTAAAAAATAAATTTCGATTAGGCGGCGCGCTTTTCGTACTCCGCAATCGCGTCGCTCCGCGCGACGAGATAACCCAGCTCGTCCACGCCTTCGAGCAGACACGTTTTCGAGAACGGGTCAATCGCAAAGTTCACCGCGCGACCATCGGGCAGGGTGAGCGTTTGCGCGGCGACATCAATTTTCAATTCGACGTTCGGAATTTCTTCGACGAGGTCGAACAAATCGCGATGCGTTTCCTTGTCCACGACAATCGGGAGCAAGCCGTTCTTGAGTGCATTGTTGCGAAAGATATCGGCGACAGACGTGCTGATGACAACACGAAAGCCAAAGCCGGTCAATGCCCAGACCGCGTGTTCGCGCGAACTGCCGCACCCAAAGTTATCGCCCGCGAGCAAAATCTGCGCGCCGCGTGCTTCGGGTTGGTTCAACACAAAATTGGGATTCTGCCGCCAATCAATGAACAACGCATCGCCCATGCCGGTCTTGTCCGTCGCTTTGAGAAAGCGCGCCGGAATGATTTGGTCGGTATCTACGTTTTCGTTCGGAAGCGCGACAACGCGCGCCGTTAAGGTTGTAAGTGGATTCATTTTTAATTTTGGATTTTCGATTTTGGATTTTCGACTTCTGATTTCCGATATGCAAAATCGAAAATCAAAAAGCGGCAATCGAAAATTGTCGTGGGTCTGCAACTTGCCCAGCAACCGCGCTCGCGGCGGCGGTGAGCGGCGAAGCGAGGAAGGTGCGCGAGCCTTTGCCCTGACGTCCTTCAAAATTGCGATTCGATGTGCTGACGGCGTACTGTCCTGCGCCGACTTCGTCACCATTCATTGCGATACACATCGAGCAACCTGGCTCGCGCCATTCGCATCCGGCGTCGAGGAAAATTTTGCCAAGACCTTCACGGTCGGCTTGCTCTTTAACTTGGCGCGAACCGGGGACGACAAGCACGCGCACGCCCGGCGCGACCTTGCGATTCTTGAACACCGATGCTGCCGCGCGCAAGTCGGAGATGCGCCCATTCGTGCAACTGCCGATGAACACGACCTCAATCGGTTGACCCAGCATCGCTTGACCTGGTTTCAAATCCATGTACGTCAACGCTTTCAGGAACGCGTTTTTCTGACTCGTGTCCTTGATACTCGCGGGGTCGGGAATGCGACCGGAAATCGGGACGCCCATCCCAGGATTTGTGCCGAATGTAATCATCGGTTCGAGCGTGTTGGCATCGAGCGTGACGGTTTGATCGTACGTCGCGCCTTCGTCGGTTGGCAATTGTTTCCAACGCGCGACCGCCGCATCCCACGCCGCGCCTTGCGGCGAAAACTCACGTCCCTTGAGATACTCGAACGTCGTGTCGTCCGGCGCGATCATGCCCGCGCGCGCGCCGCCTTCGATGCTCATGTTGCAAATCGTCATGCGCGCCTCCATCGAAAGCGAACGAATCGCCGAGCCAGCGTACTCGATGACGTACCCTGTGCCGCCGCCTGTTCCGATTTTCGCGATGAGCGCGAGAATCACATCTTTCGATGAAACACCGGGCGCGAGTGTGCCATCAATTTGCACGAGCATCGTCTTGGGTTTCTTTTGCAACAAGCATTGCGTCGCAAGCACGTGCTCGACTTCGCTTGTGCCGATGCCAAATGCGAGTCCGCCGAACGCGCCGTGCGTGGCGGTGTGACTATCGCCGCACACGACCGTCATCCCAGGTTGGGTCAAGCCCAGTTCGGGACCGATGACGTGGACGACACCTTGACGCGGATCGCCCATCGCATAGACGGGCACGCCAAAGTCGCGGCAGTTCGTCGCGAGTTGCGCGACCTGTTTCGCGGCTTGCTCATCCGCAATTGGTAGTGCGAGCGGATTCGTCGGGATGCTGTGATCCATCGTCGCAAAAGTTTTGTCGGGGCGACGCACCTTGAGACCGCGCGAACGCAATCCCTGGAATGCTTGCGGCGACGTGACTTCGTGAACCAGATGCAGATCAATGTACAAAACGGCGGGACTATCCGGCGCTTGTGAGACGACGTGACTGTCCCAGATTTTTTCAAAGAGCGTGCGAGGTGAGGGATTCAATTCATTACTCCATTAACTAAACGCCGATGTGTCCCAGGCGTTGGCATAATCACGTTTTTGATGCGACGGATCAAGTCGTCCCGCTTGTGCATCTTGCGCTTCGATGGTGGATTTAGGGTGACCCAGGGTCGAGCAATCCCACGCATTACTATGATCGCGTGGTTCGTGCATCGGATCCAATTCACCATGTTTCTTGGGTTGGTCGTTCATTTTTTCCTCCAGATCATTCCAGGTCGTGATTTATTTTCCAGCTGATTCATCCGAGAATTGTGCGTGCAAGCGCGGGGCTTGTTGCGCGAACACAACCTTGTTCAACGCGGCAAGGTACGCTTTCGCGCTCGCGACGATAATGTCTGTGTCCGCGCCGTGTCCGCCAAACGTGCGTGTGTCGTTGCCCTGGGCTTGCAAACGCACGGTCACTTCGCCGAGCGCGTCAATGCCTTCGGTGACCGCATGAATGTTGAATTCGAGCAAGGTGCATGGCATACTGACAATCGCATCAATCGCTTTGTACGTCGCGTCCACCGGACCTGTGCCAATCGCGGCGACGGTTTTATCCAGTCCTTCAGGTCCGAGCAAACGCACGGTCGCGGTCGGCATCCCGTGTCGCCCACAAACAATTTGAATGTCTTCGAGTTTGTAAATTTCGTTCGTTTGATAAAACTCATCGGCAATCAACGCTTCGATGTCGGCGTTCGCAATCGTTTTCTTTTTGTCGGCGAGTTCTTTGAATCGCGCGAATGCTTTGTCGAGGTCGGCGTCGCTCAATGCATAACCCAGTTCTTCGAGACGCGCTTTGAAAGCATGGCGACCCGAATGTTTGCCGAGCACAAGTTGCGATGCGCTCAAGCCAACCGATTCGGGACGCATGATTTCGTACGTCATTTGATTCTTGAGCATGCCGTCCTGGTGAATGCCCGCTTCGTGCGCGAACGCATTCGCACCGACGATGGCTTTGTTCGGTTGCACGACCATGCCGGTGTAATTCGAAACCATGCGCGAGGTGCGCGAGAGTTGCGTCGAGTCAATCCCGGTTTGCAAACCGAAAACGGCGGGGCGCGTCTTGAGCATCATCACCACTTCTTCGAGCGAGGTGTTGCCCGCGCGTTCGCCGATGCCGTTGATCGTGACCTCGGCTTGGCGCGCGCCGTTCCGCAACCCGGCGAGCGTATTTGCCGTTGCCGTTCCCAGGTCGTCGTGGCAATGCACCGACCAGGTCACCTTGTCGCCGCCGCGCGTGTTTTCGATGAGACCTTTGATGAGCGCGCCGTACTCTTCGGGCGTCGTGTAGCCGACCGTGTCCGGAATATTCAAGGTGGTCGCGCCGCACTGAATCGCCACTTCGAGCACATCGCAAAGATATTCGGGGTCAGAGCGCCCTGCATCTTCCGGCGAAAATTCAATGTCGTCGCACAGCGAGTGCGCGTACGTCACCATCTCGCGCACGCGTTCGATCACTTGCTCGCGCGACATTTTCAATTTGTATTTCAAGTGAATGTCGGACGTGGCAAGGAACGTGTGAATGCGCGGATGCGCCGCGTGCTTGACCGCTTCCCAGGCTTTGTCAATGTCGGCTTTGTTCGCGCGCGCGAGACCGGCGATGACCGGCACGTGTCCGCCCTCATGCGAATTGCCAACTTCGGTGGCGATGCGGCGCACCGCTTCCAAGTCGTCGGGCGATGCGGCGGGAAACCCAGCTTCGATAATGTCTACGCCGAGTTTCGCGAGTTGACGAGCGATCTCGATTTTTTCACTGCTCGTCAACGATGCGCCCGGCGATTGCTCGCCGTCGCGCAGAGTCGTATCAAAAATGCGAACGTAATTATTGTCCATGAATATTCCTATTTGTCATTGCAAATTTATTCAACGACCTGTCCCTGGTCTAGTCGCAAAACGTGCGTGATGCTTTTCGGCAGTTCATCGGCGCGATGCGTCACGTAAATCAAACTCGTATCGGGTCGGCGCGTATCGTCAATCGTTTGCAAAATTCGGTCGCGATTTTTTTCATCAAGACCCTGGCACGGTTCATCGAGCACGAGGAGCGTCGGATTTTTTACGAGTGCGCGCGCCAAAAGCGCCAAGCGTTGTTCACCTTCGGCGAGATGCTCGAACACCGTCGTTTCGTGTTCGGCGAGTCCGACTTGTTGCAACCAGGTCATCGCGCTATCGCGTTGCGCGGTCGAACATTGATGATATAGCCCAACCGAATCGAACCAGCCCGAGCACACGACATCGAAACACGTTGCGTCGCGCGGATAGTACAGTTGCAATTCGGGCGACATCCAGCCGATGCTCTGCTTGATTTCCCAGATGCTTTCGCCCGATCCGCGGTGTTTGCCGAACAAGGTAATATCGTTCGCGTACGCTTGCGGATTGTCCGCGAGAATCAAACTGAGCAAGGTTGTTTTGCCCGCGCCGTTGGATCCCAGCAAAGCCCATTGCTCATTCTCGCGCACGGTCCAACTCACATCGCGCAAAATTGGTGTGCCATTGTACGCGACGTTCACGTTTTTCATCTGCACCAAAATCTTGCGCGACTCGTCGGTGTGACAAGTTGACGATGGCAGGTCGGCGAGTTTCAGTTGTGTGCTGTCATTTCGAGGAGCGTTTTTTGCGGCGAGAAATCTCCAATCGGATGGGGGGATTTCTCGCTTCGCTCGAAACCCTTGCGCCGCCCGCAAGGGCAGGTGTGACAATTCCAAAACATTTGTGATGCCATCGGGAACTTCATCGCGTTGCGTGCCGACGATGATCACACGCAAGTCGCTTTGCATTAAATTTTCAAGGTTCTTGGTAAACTTGAATCGGTATCGTTCGTCCAATCCACCGAACGGATTGTCGAGAATCAACAACCTGGGTTGCTTGAGTAGTGCGCGCGCAATCGAAACTTTGCGTCGCTCGCCGTTGGAAAGTTGAATGATGTTTTTGGCGAGCAGAGATTGCAGTTCCAATCGCTCGATGAGGTCGGCTTGGCGCGAGGCGAACGTTGGGTCAGGCGTGTGTTCGATAACCTGGAACGGATTGATGCGACGAATCCCAGATTCGGAAAGCCAGTCGGCAACCTAGGGTTCGTCCTCGCTCACGCCGACGTTCCAACGCATTTGGTAAAACGCGTCGTCATGCAAAACCGATCTTTGATTTTCAAAGAGCACGTACGCGATTTGATCGTGCGGGTCGCTCGAACAAAAATGATAAACGATTTCGCCTTGCACAATCGGAAGCGAACCGCACAATGCCTTCATCAGCGTAGACTTGCCCGAACCATTCGGACCGACGACTGCCCAGTGTTGATCGTTCCACATTTCCCAGGACAATCCCGCGAACATGATTTGATCATACACGCGGACGGCGATGTTGTTTAGTGTGATGAATGGCTTGGACATGATTCAGGGTAGGGGCGAAGCATTTCGCTGAACTACGCGAAATGCTTCGCCCTTACAGGATTAGACCTTTTTCCAGTTTTCCGGGCGAAGCGAACGCACTGCCGCGCCGGCTTGCCACATTTCCGAATCGTGAATCTCGCCCAGTTCCACACCGAGTTTTTCCTTGTAATCGGGGCGACTGTTTGCGGCGAGCACGATGCGCGTCTGTTCGCCGGACACGACGCTCTGATACAATTTTTCAAACACTGGTTCGGTCGCTTTGCGGAATTCGTGTCGCCAATCGAGCGCGCCGCGTTGTGCGGTCGTACTGCAATTCGCGTACATCCAATCCATGCCATTCTGCGCGACAAGGCGAATCAAGCTTTGCGTCAACTCTTCAACTGTTTCGTTGAACGCTTCACTCGGCGAATGACCGTGCTTGCGCAGTTCGTTGTACTGCGCTTCCATCACGCCCGCGAGCGCGCCCATCAAAATGCCGCGTTCGCCGGTGAGGTCGCTGTACACTTCGCGTTGGAATGTTGTCGGGAACAAATAACCCGCGCCAATCGCAATGCCAAGTGCAATCGTGCGTTCGGTCGCGCAACCGGTCGCATCC
>CAZPIR010000251.1:0-382 GCA_964586085.1 uncultured Anaerolineaceae bacterium
CAGACCTGGGATCATCCCGTCCTCGATCACGCCGGTAATGCCAGGAACTGAGTTCTTGAATTGGTCCACCATCATGTGCACGGTCGAGGTGCCGAGAATCATCGCCATGCAACCAGGTTCGGTGACGCCGGTGCCGGGCAATGCCGCGTGCGCATCAATCATCGCCGCCGCCACCGGTGTGCCCACACGTAACCCCAGCCACTGCGCCGCGCGTTCAGTCAATCCGCCAACGCACGAACCTTGCAAGACAACCTGACCCGCTAATTTCGTTTCGTTCAAATTAGCGAAACGCGAATCGAGCGCGCCCAAAAAATCTGAACTGGGATAACCGCGCTCTTTTTGCCACAGCGCGCGATGTCCCGCCGCGCACGCGTTGCGACGC
>CAZPIR010000251.1:392-6154 GCA_964586085.1 uncultured Anaerolineaceae bacterium
GCCGGTCAATTGCCAGGTGATCCAATCGCCGGCTTCGACGAGTTTATCAATTGCGTCATAAAGTTCAGGATCCTCGTCGAGAATTTGCAATGCCTTGCTGTGCATAAACTCGGAGGAAATTTTTCCGCCGTAATCGCGCAACCATAATTCGTGGCGCGCTCGCGCCAATTCGTTTATTCTGTCTGCTTCGGATTGCGCGGCGTGATGTTTCCACAACTTGACCCAGGAATGTGGATTCGATCTAAATTCGATTTTTTCGCAAACCGGCGTTCCATCGGCGAGCGTGGGAATGATGGTCGCCGACGTAAAATCCACGCCGATGCCGACTACTTGCTCGGCGCGCATGCCGCTGATACGCAACGCATCGGGCACAACCCGTTTGAGCGATTCGAGGTAATCGTTCGGATCTTGGAGTGCCCAATCGGGTTCGAGGCGAATGGATGTGCCGGGCAAATGTTCATCTATCACGCCGTGCGCGTAATCGCAAACCGCCGTGCCTGCTTCGCGCCCGGTGCGCGCCTCGACGACGAGCGCGCGAACGGATTTTGTTCCAAAATCCAAACCGATAACAAACTGGGTGTCGCTCACGACCTTGGCTCCACGGCGAAAGAACAGGGCATTCCCAGCAAGCCGGAAATGCCCTGTCAATCACATTCACGAACTTACTTTTTGAAACCTTCTTCGACGAGAATCGCTTGGACTTGCTTTTGAACCTGGGGCATCAACACTTTCGGGTCGGCTTTGAGGTTCAGCGATTGCAACATCGCATCGTAGTAAATGTCCACGGCGCGCGGTACGGTTTGCAGGTTCGATTGTCCACGCGACCAAGCGAGTTGATCTACGGCGACTTTGCGGCGCGGGTCTTTGTTCAACAAATCGGTCATGGCGGTGGCGGCGGCTTTGGTGTAGGGCAAGTAACCGCTGATGCCGGCAAAGGACGCGACTTGTTCGGGTTGTTGGAGCCAGCGAATGAATTCCCACGCGGCTTGTTTCTTTTCGGGCGCGATGCCGGCAACAATCGAAATGCCAGCGCCGCCGGTCGGCACCTTGCGTCCCGAAGGTCCTTCGGGCAAATAGGCAATGCCGGCTTTGAATTTGCCAGCGGCAACTTCATCCAAACGACCGATGACACCGGTGGACTCGATCATCATCGCCGCTTTGCCACTGCCAAAATAAGCCAACGCGCTACCATCTGCCTGGGTCGGCAAATAAGCTTGACCGGCTCGGAAGAGTTTTTGGAAACGCGTGAGGAAATCAATGACGGGGGCGCTATCGAGTTGCGCATTCCAGTTGGCGTCAACCAAATCGCCGCCGTTCATCCACACGTAGCTCTGTTGCCACCACCAGTCTGCATTCGCGAGGAAGACATACCCGTACTGCGAAGTCTTGCCACCATCCTGGACGGTTGCCTTGGGCACGTAGGTGTCAAAGAATTGATCCCAGGTTTTCGGCGGACCATCAAGCCCGGCTTTTTTGAGCGCGTCTTCGTTGTAATAGAACACGGGTGTGCTGACGCCGAGCGGAAGTTGGTACAAGATATTATTCACGCGCCCGCGATCAACGACCGAGTAATAGTCGGCGAGGTTGACGCCGTTCGAACTCTTGGCGAAATCATCCAGGGGTTCGAGACGTTTGTTGCGCGCGAACGCGAGGTACATCACATCGGCGAGCATGACGCAATCTGGCAAAGCCGAACCGCCCGCCGCGACCGCCGCGGTGAACTTGTCGCGCAGGGGCGCGTACGATCCTTGAAATTCCGATTTGACGGTGACGCGATCTTGCGAGGCATTGAATTTTTTGACCATGTCTTCGAGGGCATTGCCGTTCACGCCTTCCAAGGAGCGCCACCAGGTGACCTCCACTTTGCTTTTGACAACCGGCGGAACCGCAGTCGCCGCGGCGGCTGGGGCTTTGGTTGCCACGGCGGCGGGAGCCTGGGTTGGTGCAACGGTAGGTTGTGGTGCTGGAGCGCAACTCGCCAAGACAGCCGCGCCGGCCGCGCCGGCCGCTAGACGAATAAATTCGCGTCGGGTTAATTTGCGAGAAGTCGAATCGCTTGACATTGCATTTTCCTTTCCTGAACAATTTGTGGTTGGAAGAAATAGTTCGCGTGATAACTAATGATGGAGAAAAATCACCTCCTTGCCCAATCGGGCAAACCTGGATTTAACAACCGAAATGACGATGGTTTATCCTTTAAGCGCGCCTTGCGATGCGCCTTCAAAGAATTTCTTTTGTCCGATGAGGAAGATGACGACCAACGGCAAAACAACCATGGTCGCTCCAGCCATCACCACATTCCAGTCCGGCAAATCGCCTTTGAGGGTTTTGAGCGCCTGCAGTCCAACGGGTAGAGTTTGCATATCTTTTGTGTTGGTCACGATAAGCGGCCAGAGAAATTCGTTCCAGTGTGCGACGAAAGCGAGCAAGAAAAGCGTTGTCGCAATCGGCACGGACATGGGCAATGCGATTTGCAGGAGCTGACGCACATGACCGGCGCCATCCATCTGAGCGGCATCGAAAATTTCGTCGGGCAGACTTTTGAAATGTTCGCGAAACAGGAACGTCGCAAACGCGCTCGACAACATGGGCACGATTAAACCCTGGTAGGTGTTGATCCAATTCAGTTCTTTCAGCATGAGAAAACGTGGAATCAAGGTGATTTGCAACGGGATCATCATCGTGAGGAGAACCATGAAAAAGATCGCATCCTTCTTGGGGAAATTGAGTCGCCCGAAAGCGTAGCCCGCTGTCAACCCCATCAAGAACTCGCCGACGCTGACTGTCATGGTGTAAAAGAGCGAGTTGAGCGTGAAACGCGCAAAGGGAACGCCGTTCCAGGCAGTGACGAAATTCGTCCAATCCCAACTTGCCGGCAACCACTGGATTGGCACCGTATAAACTTCGGCGAGTGTTTTGAAGGAGGTGGTCACCATATAGAAAAATGGAAAGCCGATGAGGATTGCCACAACCACCACGAGCACATGCGACAAGATCATTCCCATCAATTGGCGCATGCTCAGTTGCCGACCAAAAATTTGGAATCGCAGAGGAATTTTATGCATAGACAAACTCCGTTTCGCTTCTAGGAATACGTGACCCAGCGTTTCGCCGCATAGGTTTGCAGATACGCCAAAAGCATCATGAAGATAAAAAAGACGACCGCAATGGCAGAGGCATAGCCCATGCGTGTGTAATGAAACGCTTCGCGATACAAGGAGTAGACGTAGAGATTGGTTGCATTCGCCGGTCCGCCATGCGTCATCACCTGAACGAGGTCAAATACTTTGAAAGCGCCAATCATGCCGGTGACGACAAGAAAATTGGTGACCGGGGAAATCGCGGGAAACGTCACAGTCCAAAAAGACTGCCAGTAATTCGCGCCATCCACGCTCGCCGCATCCAGCAAATCTTTCGAAACACTTTGCAAAGCGGCAAGGAAAACGATCGTCGAAAACCCAAGCCCTTGCCAGATTTGAACAATGATGATCGCGGGCAAGGCTAGTTCGGTACTCGCCATCAGGTTTGGAAAGTTCAGACCGAACAGCGTAAAGATCGCGCTGAGCGGACCATAGTTCGGGTCGTACATCGAGAGCCAGACCAACGCCATTGCCGCGCTCGTCGTGATGTGCGGCGAAAAGATAATCAGACGCCACAAACTGCGCAGGAAGAGCGATTGATTCAGCAAAAGCGCCAATGCCAATGAAAGCGCCAGGCGAATGAAGACAGTCCCGAGGGTAAAAACAATCGTGTTCGAAACCACTTGAGCGAACACCGGGTTCTGAAGCAGGTTGATATAATTTTGCAACCCGACGAATGGTTTCTCTGGGCTGAGCAAATTCCAGCTCGTCATACTCAAATAAACCGAGTAGAAGAATGGATAGTAAACCCAGATTGCGAGCATTGCCATGTTGGGAAAAATGAAAAGTAGAAACGCAATGTTTTCGCGTCGGCGTTCAGTGAGTCGAAATGTATTTGTCTTGGCACTCAATTCGGCGGTTCGAACAGCCATACTTGCCTCCTTATAAACGAAATCTATCGGCGCCAGCCGTGACCGGTGCGATCCACGTACGCGCGCATCCGATCCGGATAATTGCAACCGAGCGAATCAATCCCCATCGCAATCAAATAACTCATCGTCTCTTCGTCGTTGACCGTCCACGCGCTCGTGGTCATGCCCGCCGCGTGAACCTCGGCGATTTGCTCGGCATTCCAAAAGTGCCACATTGGGCGCACCGAATTGGCGAGCGCGGCGCGCGCCGCGCCAACAGGGTCAGCGAGTTGACCCGACAACAAAATGCCGGTCGTCAAACGCGGCTCTAGCTCTTTGATGTACTTGACCGCCAAGTGATGAAACGAAATCGCGATCACTTCATCGAGCATGTTGTACTGATGAATGAGCGCGAGCAATTTTTCTTGAATGCCGCGTTGCGGCATCGGGTCACCCTTGATTTCGACGACGAGCGGAATGCGATGTTGCGCCCATTCAAATACTTCGATCAAGGTTGGTACATGTTCACCGCGAAAGCGCGCATCGAACTTGACGCCCGCATCGAGTTTCTTGATTTCGGCGAGCGTCAGGTTTTTGATGTGACCTTGCCCATCCGTCGTGCGCGAGACATCGCCATCGTGCATCACGATCAATTCACCGTCACTGCTCAAGTGAATGTCGAGTTCGAGTAGGTCGGCGCCTTGTTCAAATCCTTTTGCAAACGAAACGAGCGTATTCTCCGGCGCGTAACCCATCGCACCGCGATGACCTTGCACGAGTACCTTGCCACTGTTCATGGCTTGCATTTCCAACATGCGTCGTCATTCTCCTGAAAAAATTAAATCGTCAATCGAATCAAATCGGTGAGCGTATCAATCACCAAATCCGGCGGTGTCGCCATTTTCGCCGCATCCTCACGCGTTGAAACGCCGGTCAACGTGACCGCCGTTTTCATCCCAGCATCTTGTCCCATGCGAATGTCGGTTTCCAAACGGTCGCCGGTGATGAGGCAACGATGCGGCGGCGCGCCGAGTTCTTGCGCGGCAACCTGCATCATGATGGGTGAGGGTTTGCCAGCGAGCAATTCCAGCTTGCGCCCGGTGATGTGTTCGAGCGCGGCGATGGTTGCCCCCGCATCGGGAATCGCGCCATTCGGCATCGGGCACGTCTTGTCGCCGTTCGTCGCAAAAAATCGCGCGCCGTGAACGAGCGCTTGGTACGCCGTGTTCAATTTGCGATAATCGAGTGTGCGATCGAATGCGACAATGACGGCATCAATGCCGAACGGATCAATCACTTCTTTTTCGTCCTGGTTTTCAAATTCACCGACGACTTGCAATCCCTGCGCGCGCAATTCATTTTTCAGGTACTGCTCGCCGACGACGTAGAGTTTCAGCTCGGGCATCGTGTTCGCGAGATGACGCGCAAGCACATACGCCGAGGTCACTACTTCGCATTCCGAGGTGGGAATGCCGAGGCGCGTGAGTTTCGCGGCATAATTCGCGCGCGGCGCGAGTGGCTTGTTACTCACAAAAATCACGCGCTTGCCGCGCTTGCGTAATTCGCCAATCGCTTCCGGCGCGCCGGGCAATGCGGCTTCGCCGAGATACACCGTACCGTCGAGATCGAAAATAAATCCATCAATGGGGAGAAGGACGTTGTTCATTTTTCAATTCCAAGTAGTCGAACCAATTTGAGAATCGTAAAGCGATTGCGGAGGTAATCAGCGTAGGCGAGTGCTGAGGCGACATCGCTTTCGCAGAGACCGAGT
>CAZPIR010000252.1:0-6123 GCA_964586085.1 uncultured Anaerolineaceae bacterium
CATGCGCAAAATATCCAAACGGGTTTGCCGAATCTAGTTGTTCGTGGCGAGCATTTGCGCCCCAATGGCTTTGTAAATATCCGGCGGAGCCGGGTTGATGGCGAGGCGATAGTGTCCCATGTAATCGCGATCCTCGATGACGCGCAACACCGAGACGACGATTTCGGTTTCGGGTGTGTACGCTTGGACGAGTTCGAGCATATCAATCGGAAGCGAAGCTTGTTTGAGTTGCGCCATCGTTGGGGTGACATAGCCGAGTGGAACGGTGAGCACCCAGTCGTTGCTAGTTGGCGTGTCGGCGACGACGTGATTGGTGTCAATGACGACCGCGCCTTTGCCGCGCTGGCGATAGTTGAACCACGCATACGCGGCGAGCACGGATAGATTTGTGTGAATCAGTTCGTAATCCTGACGATTTGATTGGGTTTTGGTTTGAGTATCCAACGGGTCGCTCCGTCCTCTGAAAATTCGCTTGCGACTAGTTTCGCACACTCACTTCCCGGTGCGTTCCCGGAATGTGCGACCCAACTTCCCAAAACCTTCCCAAGTGGTAGAATTAAAAACGCCGCGTACTGGACGCGGCGTGGGTAGAAAAAAACGGGACTGGCGTCCCGTCGAAATTATTCTGGATTTTTTGGAATGCGCAAACGACAGGCATCTGCGCCGAGATTCATGCAGGTCACTTCTTGCACCGGATAGTTCTTGTCGGTGAGCCATTTCATAGATTCGACCAAGCCGCCCATCGTGACCGAACAGCAGGGGGCGGTGTGCTGGGGACGATACAAACAGATGCAGTGATCCACGACCCAGGTGAAGCTTTCGGCGTCCTCTTCGAGGCGCGTGGGTTGATTGACGGTCTTGTTCGCGGCGGAAACCATTTGTTCGAGCAAGAGTTTCATCTTGGCGGTGGTTGGGAGTGGCATCACGCGCAATGCCTGACCAGCCAAGCCGAGGACGGCAGATTGTTCGCGCATCGCATAGTTGAACGTCGCGCGTCCGACGCGGAGCAACACGGCTTTGGCGCCGCGTCCGCCGACCACATCTTCGACCGCTTGCTCAACTGCGCCATAATCGCTAAAGCGCGAACCGAGTTCCAAATTTTTTGGCGGAGGATTACCGATGTAGCGTTCCAGTTGGGCTTTGTGCAAAACGGTTTTCAAGCCATCCGCGCCCAGCACTTCTTCGACGGCAAGCATCAAAATACGGAGCGCGTCATTGGGCATCATTCGTTCTTCGGGCATTATGTCTCCTTCACGTTAGCGTTTCCGCAACATGGTTTCTTCCGGCGCGCTTTCCAAAATCACGTAGAGTAATTCGAGCAGGATATTTTTGACGCTCTCTTTGCTTGTCGCGATACACGGCAACACGCGCGCATTCGAGTCCAAACCCAGCGCCACCTTGAGGTCTTCGGCTGGCCACGCATCGTCGTCGTCTTGTTTGTTGGCGGCAATCACAAAAGGGGTGTTGCTGTACGAGCGGAACGTGTCGAGAATCCGGCGCGCCTCGCGAAATGTTTCGGGGCGCGAACTGTCAATCAACACCACAAAACCGAGCATACCTTCGGAAAGGATTTCCCACATGAAATCAAAACGCTTTTGACCGGGCGTGCCAAAGAGATACAACGCCAAATCTTTATCAATCGTGATGCGTCCGAAATCCATCGCCACCGTCGTTTGGTGCTTGACGTTGCGCGTATCATCCGTGATCTTGCGCTCGGTGCGCACGACCGGAATTTCACTTACGCTTCCGATGAAAGAAGTTTTGCCCGAATTGAACGGACCGGTTACGACCATCTTGACGGTTTGCATGGTGTTCCAAAAATTAGAGTGACTTGAGCCGATCAATCACACGCGAAATAATGTTGCGACCTACAGGCGAAGGCGAGACGGCCATCGTGCCGCGTGCCGGACCGGCAGGCGCGGCGGCGGCAACCGGTGAAGGTAGCACATCCACCAAGCCGGCGGTTTGCAAGCCATAGACAATGCGGCGAATTTGGAATTCATCAATTTTCAAGAAACTCGCAATTTGCCGAATGGTGTTGCGCGAGTTGATGAACGACACAACTTTCCATTGCTCGACACTGAGACTCACATTGCGCAAATTCAAATCAGGACGCTCAGCGAATTTCAACGGCACGTCGAGATCCGGCAATTCGTCTTGCAAATGTTCCCACTCTTGCACGCGGCGTGTGCCTTCGATGATGAGGTGGTCGAGCGTGACGGCGACGGTGATGCGTTCTTCGGGTGGGAGGATGTTGGGATCGAAACGGAAATTGCCCGAACGCCATGTAAACAATTGATACACGGTTTCGAGCAAGTAATTCTTGACGCCCTGAATGATATCATTCTGGGTCAAGATGCCGTTTTGAATCATCAACAAGCCCAGTTCTTTGTCGGTGTCTACTTTGGAGCGCGCCTGAACTGCGCGCGCTTGCTCTGCCGTCAGCTTGCCAACCTTGACCATGATGTCGGTCAGGCGGGGAGCTTGTTTGTCGAGCGAGGCTTGGATGAGCTTGCCCTCTTTGAAAAACAGGCGCGCGTCGGCACGGCTCGTTTCCGATTGCACCGAGAGTGCGCCAGTCTTGTGGGCAAGATAAATCAAATTGAGGAGTTGGTTTAATCCAACGTCGCGAAGGTTGCCTTTAAGCGCCATTTTGCCAGCCCATTTTGATTGTCGTCATTATAACCGTAATCTAAACCCAAGTCAACCAAACTATTTTCCCATTAACTCGTTTGAGTAGACGCGTCATGTGTTGCCGGGGCGAGTGCGCGTTCGCGCCACCACAACACGCCTCCCGGTAAACTGGTCAGCACGACAAGCAGATGAAAGATCAAGGACATGGCTAATGCCATTTCGTTGGGCATCCCGACCAGGGCGAAAAAGAAAACCGCGGTCGCTTCTTTGGGTCCCAGTCCATTGAACGAAATTGGAATCAACAACACGAACGCAATGAGCGGATTGAAGAGAAAGAAATACAAGATGGGCACGTCCGACCCAAGTGCGAGGGCGACCGTGTACCACACGATGGTGGTGATGACGACAATGCACGCGGAGAAAAAAAGATTGAGCGCGAGCGCATCGTAACGATGGCGATAAATCTGAAGCGCGTGAAGGATGCGTTCGACGATTGGTTGCACGCGCGTCAAGGGTGTCCACTCGAAAATGCGCTTGAGGCGTTCCGTGAACCGGCGGCTGAACAACAATGCCGAGCCGCCAATCAAAAGTCCGGCGGCAATCGCGGTGGCGATTTCGATTTGTTCCAACTCGACGCGTGTGAGTGTGAACGCGGCGATGATTGCCATCACCACTGCCGAACCCAGGAACGCGGTCAAGCCCATCAAGCGATCCACGAGTACGGAAATTGCGGCGGCTTCGTTCTTGCCGCTCGCGCGCGCCAAACCGTACGCGCGCACCACATCGCCGCCGACGTTGCTTGGCAAGAGATTGCCGAAAAATAAACCGACGAGCGAGTATGTCAACAAATCGCCGAATGAGGCGGGCAAATCATTTTGCGCGCGCGTGACAATGTGCCACTTGAATGCGCTGACCACAACTGCGAGAAAATAGAGTGCCAGCGCCAGAAGCAACAGCGCACTGTTCGCGTGCGCGAGCTGGCGACCCATCGCATCTAGGTCTAAGAGCGAAAACAAAAAAACAATGATCGCGAGCGTGACGACGATTTTGAAAAGATTCAAAAGGAGATTTTTCATATGAGAATCCAGAATTCAACAGTCAGAAATCAGAACGATCGTGCCTATAAAAATTCTGAATTCTGAATTCTGGCTCCTATTTTGCATCGTTCGCCGTTTTGCCATTCGGGGTTACGGCTTGGGTCGCCGGCGATTGCTCGACGCGCTTGGTTGTCCACGCAATGTCCCAGACCACGTGCTTGTTGCCTTTGACATAGTAATCGTACATGCCCAGCACGCGCGCCAAAGCCTCAACGCCGGCGAGCGCGACGAGCGTCCAAATCAAGCGCAGAGCATTCCAAATTTCATCGAATCCAATGCGCAACACGCGCGTCGTGTCGAGACTGGACACGCGATAACCGTACTTGCGTTTCAAGTGCAAATGCCCGGCATAGTTGCGGCGGCGTTGCATGATAAACTCGCCGATGGTTTCCGGTCCCATGTTGTAGACGACGGCATCAGGCGCGTATAGTACTTCTAGTCCGCGTTTGATGACAATCGCTTCGACGAACGCTTCGTCCATCGCGACATCGGGCGGCAGTTGCGCAAACACATGTCGAAACGCGATGAGTTCGCCCGTGCGCGGAATTTCGAGGCAGAGTTGATGTTCCATCCGCAGGCGCAAGTGTGACATGTAACCGACAATATGTTCGGGCACATTGACCGGCACTTTTTGCGCGCCGGTCATGCCGACCTTGGGGTCGGCAAATAATTTGACCAGGTTCTCAATCGTGTCCTCGCGCGGCAAGGTGTCGCCGCTTTCGAGCACGCAGATTTCTTCTTGCGCGTTTTGCAAGAACACATTGATGGCGGAGGTCTTGCCTTCGCGTTTTTCCTGCACGAATAATTTAATGCGCGAATCTTTGGCAACGTACTCTTGAATCATCGGCACGGTGTTGTCCGTGCATCCGCTTGCCACAACAATGATTTCGGAGATGGCAACTGTTTCGAGTTTTTGCGCGAGCATCGCCGCAAGCAGTTTGCCAATGTTGGCTTGTTCATTGTGCGCGGTAATGCCGACACTGCAACGAATCGTCATTTATACTCCCAATGCTTTCAGCGCGATTTCAAAAATCGCGGTAGTCTCTTTCGTCAAACCAAACACGCAAAAAAATAGCGCCGCTAGAACAATCGGTAATGCCCATGCCGCGCGCGATAATCGCTCGCGCGAAAAAAAGGCAACCGCGCCAAGTGTGATGCTGATGAAAACAATCATCGCCCCGAATGAAAAAATTGCCGTCGTCTCAAAGCCCGGCGCGACAATCGGCGCGCGAATTGGACTCGTCGTGCTGGCGATGAATGGCTGAACCATCGCCGCGCCAACTGCGCCGGCGAACAAGCCAAGTGTGAGCGCGACCACCGATTTCTCGTCGGACGTTGGACGTTGATCGTTGATTATTCGCCAAAACAGCCACACGAAAAACAAACTGTTCAGCGTGCCGAGCAGGGCGTACAGCCACCAATGCGTGTGATTGACCCACGCCGCATAGTACGGCGAAAGTGCAATACAAGTTGTCGCGGCGACGGTAACGAGTAATAAGTTGAATCGGCGTTTGGGCGCAAGTTCCGCGAGCAAAAAAGGGAACAGCATTACGTAATAATAGCCCATCACTTTGCGCGACGTGAGAAAAAATGCCAGCGCAATCAAGGTCGCTACAAGATAGATGCTCCACTTATGTTGTATCGCAATCAACGAAATGATACCGGCGACGATTATCGAAACAATCGTTTGATAACGCAGTAGAAAAAAATCACTTGTCAAAGTGTTGGGTTTATCGCGTGTCCAACCGAGCAATGCAACAATCCAGGATTGAGTTTGCACGGGCACGTTCTCGACGTAGGTCAAGTTCATAAACCAGAAATCGTCCGAGTAGAGCAAAAAAGGCAAGCATACGCCGATGGTGACTAGCGCGAAAAGAGTTGCCGATAAAATAATTCTTATTAGGTGGTTGAGTGGTTGGGTGGTTCGATGATTCCACCAAGACGCGAGCCAAAAAATATACAGCGGAATCGCAAACAGGATGGCGATTTGCTTGAACAATACTGCGATGGCGAGCGCAATCGCCGCAAGAAAAACACGCCCATCCTCAAACCACGCGTACGCGAGCAGAACGAACAGCAACCACTCGCTTTCAAAATGTCCCTGCACTGCTGTATCGTAAAATGTGATTGGATTGAACAACCACACGAGCGCGGCGATGCGCGCGACGTTCGCGTCCGATCTTTTTTCGACGAGCCGATACAACACTATCGCACAGCCAATGTCAGCGAGCAATGGCGGCACGCGCACCCAGAAAAAATCCGGTAAAATCGAAAAGACATCGCCCACGCTCAACGCGAGTGCGGAGACAATGGCGTGCAAGGGCGGGTAGGCGTAGGGCCACTGTTGCGCCGTGCGTGATTGCGCGTACAAATCGAATGGGTTGCCATCGAG
>CAZPIR010000253.1:0-6114 GCA_964586085.1 uncultured Anaerolineaceae bacterium
CGCTCGTCAACCTCAGCATCATGCTCTACAACCTCGGCGGGTATTACGCGCGCGCGGAACGCTACGCGGACGCCGTGCGCGCACTCGAAGAGGTCGTCGCGCTGGATGAACGCACCGGTCATCCCGACCTGGCATCGGACAAGCAAGAATTGGAAAAGGCGCGACGCGTCGCGGCAATGTCGCTGGCGGAACGCGCGCAAACCATAGCGGCGCAACCACCCAGCGCGCCCGCGCCCAGCGTCCCAGGATTGACGGACCAGCAAGCGCGTGAACTGCAAGCGCAGTTGGACGCGCTCCCGCCGGAGCAACGCGCACAGTTGGAGCAAGCCGTGCGGCAAACTGCGGCGCGGCTCGCGCAAATGTCGCCGCAGGAACGCGCACAATTCCTTGCCGCGCAACAGGACGCGCAACAGCGCGCACAAATCGAAAGTCTCGCCAACCAAACGCGCGACGCGGCAATCGCGTGTTTGCGCGGTCAGGTCACGCGCGAGCAAATCATCCCGCAAATCGAGCAGGTTGCCAGCAAGGCGGCGGAAGGCGAAGCGCCCGGCTCGCCCTGGGCAGAGGTCGCCGCGTTCATGCGCGCCGCCATCGCCGTTCTGCAAGACCAGCCCGCGCCGCCGGTGCCCACCGCGTACGCCGGGCATCTCGCCGAAATTTTGCGCGCGAAAAATAGTGGGGGCGGATCATAGACTTGACTCACCATCCCCAATGTCATTTCGAGCGAAGCGAGAAATCTCCCACAGCTTGTGAGATTTCTCCTCGCCGCCTTGGTGTGTCATTGCACGTTATATCAAGCCCTTGGCGGCTCGTCGAAATGACACAGAAAAATGCAACACGCGTGAATTCACACATCCCATTCTCACTTTGAACTTTGAACTTGCAACTTTTAACTTGGAGTCAACCATGTCAAACTCGACCTTGATCGAACTGACCTGCCCGCGCTGTAGGTACAAGTGGAACGCGGATGTCAACGAATTGGAAAAGGAACAAGGCGTCTTCAAGGCGCTCACGTTTCGCTCCGCAACACAACCCAAGGTCACCCAGTATCGCGTTCGCTGTCCCAACGATCACACCTGGGTCGTCGTGGACGTGCAAGAGGTGAAAGATGAGTAAACTCCAGGTCGTCGGCATTCGCGTCGAAACGCCGGAAGAAGCCGCGCAACGCGAGTGGTTCGCCAAGCAAGCGCTCGAATCGCCGGAACATTTGGAAGAAGCCGCGCGTTTGCTGATCGGCTTGATCACTGGCTTGCTCGGCGCGCTCTTCACCGTCCTCGCGATTGCAGACGATCCCGCGCCGGCGTATTTGCGTTTGATCTGGTTGCGCGTGGATGGCGTGATCGTCGTCGTCGCCTTGCTCGCGTCGTTGCTGTGCGCGCTCGTGGTGGTTGTGCCGCGCCAGTGGACAAGCAAACCGGCTCAACCCGCCACGCAAATTCAAACGCTGGAGAAAATCCTCTCGCACAAATCGCAATGGCTCGCGCGCGCGGTCTGGACATTTGGCGGCGGCATTGTTGCGCTCGGCGTCGCGCTCGTCGCCGCATTGTTGACAATCTAAAACCTGGAAGGTTTTGGAAGCCTTCCAGGTCTCCGCGTTCGCCATTCGCCATTTGACACGATTTTCGCTCCGCATATAATGTTTCCATTCTGGAAATATCTCAGCGGGAAAGTAAATGTCCGAGACGACTGCCACTGTACATGCGCGTGAAATGATGACCATTTGGGAAGAAGCCATTTGCAACAACTCACTGCGCTCGTTGTTGCCGCCGGACCTCGCACGCGCGCGCGAACACCTCGAAAAACTGAACGGCGAAGCGAACGCGCGCAACCTCCCCGACCAACTTTTTTTCTACTATCGCATCTGTACGATCATTCTGCATCAACCCGAACCGCCCACGATGCGCCAATTCAGCGAACAACTCGCGCTACCGATGAGTAGCGCCACCCGCGTCGCCGATTGGCTCGTTCATGCCGGTTACCTTGAACGGCAAACCGACCCGGCTGACCGGCGTCTCGTGCGCGTGACCTTGACCGACAATGGCTTGGCGCTCCACAAAATGATTCACGGCTATATGCGCCAGCGGATGGAAACCTTACTCCGCCATTTTACTTTTCAGGAACGCAAAGACCTGCTTAACTTGTCGCACAAATTGGTGCAAGCGATCAAGGAACTCAGTTAGACAATTCCACTTTGTTCTGCTCGATATTCTGGTTCAACTTTCTTGAAGGAGATCGCGATTCAATGCGTAACGCCCTTACTCTGTTTGCCCTATTTATCCTGTTCGTGCTTGGCACACTGATTCTCACCGTAAACACGCCCGCGGCATCGGCGCAAGCGCCCACACCCACCGGCGAACGACCTCGTCCAATTCAACAACAAGTCACCCCCACCCCGGTCACACCCACGCCCATTCCTGCCATTCGCACGGCGACGAGTGTGAAACTCGTCGGCAATATGGTTTCGGCGAATCAAGCGTCGCTCGCGTTCACGAGCGCAGGGCGCGTCAAGGAATTGCCGGTCGCCGAAGGCACCAAGGTCCAAGCCGGCACTTTGCTTGGCTCGCTCGATACAACCGTGCTCGAAGCGCAACTCGCGCAATCACAAGCGGCGTACGATCAGGTGAACGCCAGTTTCATTCGCACGCAACAAGGTCTCAGCCCCGACGAAATTGCGGTCGCCAAATCGAACGTGGATCGCGCGCAAGCGGCGGTTGACCAAGCCCAAGCCTCGTATGATCGCGCGGGCGGCGCGCGCAACCCAACGATTGGTCTCTCTGGCGTTTCGACGAACTTGCAAACCGCCACACTGGCGTACCAAATTGCGCTCGCTCAGTTTAATCTGACAGTCAATCATCCCACGCCCACCGAACTCGAAGTGGCGCAAGCGCAACTCAAGCAAGCCAAGGTCGCGCTCGACCTGGCAAAACAAAATTTGGCGAACGTGCGCTTGCTCGCGCCGTTTGAAGGCACGCTGATTTCGATCACGCCCAAAGTGGGTGAGTCGGTCACAGCAAACACAGCCGTGATGGTGCTCGCCGATTTGACCAAGATGCAAGTGCTGGTCAATGCCGACGAGACAACGCTCGCCAGCATCAAGGTTGGACAAAAAGCAACTGTCACTGCCGACGCACTAGGCACCCAGGTTTTGACCGGCACCGTCAAGAAAATCGGTTTGCTCGCCACGACAACCACCACCGTCGTCACTGTGCCGGTGTGGATCGAACTAGCCACGACGAACGCCTTTATTTATCCGGGCTTGAGCGCAACCGTTGAAATTGCAACGACACCTTAATGCCGATTGGCAATTTGCTCAAAGAAGAGGAGTGGCGCAATGAATCTTGCGAACGTTTCAATCAAGCAACCCGTTTTTGTAACGATGATGATGGCAGTGCTCGTCGTCATCGGTTACTTTGGTTATAACAAATTGTCGGTGGACTTGTTCCCCGATACGTCCAATCCCAGTGTTTCGATTTCGACGACGTACTCGGGCGCAGGTCCCTCGGAAATTCAACGCCAGGTCACGCAACCAATTGAAGACGCATTGAGCACGTTGCCCGGCGTCACCAACATTCGCTCGACCTCGCGCGAAAACAATTCGCAGATCAGCGTGGACTTTACACTCGAAACCGACCCCAAGTCCGCGTTCGACATTGTGCGCGAGCGCGTCGCGCGCACGCAAAACAGTTTGCCGAGCGGCGCGAGTCAACCGGTTGTGCAACGTTTCGATTTCTCGTCCCAGTCTGTGCTCACCTTCAACATTTCGGACAAGGGCGGCAGGATGAAATCGTACGAGCTTCGCACGCTCGTCGAAGATCAACTGCAACCACGCATCGAACGCATTGATGGCGTTGCCGACGTGTCGGTGGGCGGCGGCGGTCGGCGCGAAGTTCAGGTCAACCTTAACCTGGATGATTTGCGCACGCATCGCATCACACTGTCGCAAGTGAGCGCGGCGATTCGCGGTGAAAACCTCAGCGTGCCCGGCGGCAAGATTACGCAAGATGGCACGGATTTGTTGTTGCGCGTCCCCGGCGAATTCACGTCGCTCGATGACATTAGCAATCTCACCATCATCACCGCGCGCGGAACGCCGCTCCGCATCAAGGACATTGCAACCGTCCAAGACGCAACCGCCGAAGTCACCTCGTACAGCCGGTTGAATGGCAAGGACAGCGTCTAGGTGCAGGTGCGTAAACAATCCGGCACCAACACCGTGCTCGTCGCCGACCGTGTGCGCGCCGAAGTGACTCGTTTGCAACGAGATTTCCGCGACCTCGACATTGTCATCTCGAACGATCAATCGAGCTTTATCAAAAAATCCATCGAAGACTCGACAATGGATTTGATCTACGGCGCAGGTTTTGCGTCGCTTATCGTGCTCTTGTTCTTTCGCAATTTTTTGAACACGTTCGTGACCATCGCCGGTTTACCGGTCATCATGATCGGCACGTTCGCCGCGATGAGCGCGCTCGGCTTGTCGTTGAACATGATGACCTTGCTCGCACTATCACTTGCTGTCGGCTTGGTGCTCGACGATGCGATTGTGGTGCGCGAAAATATCTTTAGGCACATGGAACGCGGCGAGACTCCGAAAGAGGCGGCGGCACGCGGCACGAATGAAGTCGCGCTGTCTGTCGTCGCGATGACGTTGACGATTGCCTCGGTGTTTTTTCCCATCGCGTTCACGACCGGGCAAATCGGTCGCTTTTATCGCGAGTTTGGCATCGCGGTGACTGCCGCTGTGCTCATCTCGCTCTTTGAAGCGTTCACGCTCGCGCCGATGCTCTCGGCGTACTTGTTCCGCGAACGCAAACACAAACCAAACGAAAGTCACGACGAGAATGAAGTAAAACTGGGTTGGTTCGACCTGGGTTATCGCAATCTCCTGGCGTGGACACTCGATCATCGCATCATCATTTTTGTCATCACGCTCGGCATCTTGGCTGGGTTGTACGTGATCGTACCCGGTGTGATGCAAACGGTGTCATTCATTCCACGCATTGACAATGCCAATTTCCAGGTCGGCTTGGCGTTGCCGCCGGGCACCACGCTCGCCGTGACAAACGCGCAGGCAAAACTCATCGAGGAGCAATTGCTGACCGTCGAAGGCATTGACAATATCTTTTCCAATGTCGGCGGCGGCAGTTCAGCGGAACGCGCGTCCTTTAACGTGCAGATGAAAGACCTGGGCAAACTCAAAGCCATCGAAGCCGAAGTGCGCCAAAAACTGAGCGGGTTCAAAGGTCTCAGCTACAACTTTCAAGGTGGCTTTGGCGGCGGCGGCGGCACAAACGTCGGCAGTCGCCCGATTCAAATCAACCTGCTCTCCGGCGGTTCGCCGGAAGAGTTGGACTTGATCGCGCAAGATATTATCAAGGGCATGGCTGGCATTCAAGGTCTCGCCGATATTGATCGAAGCAACGAACCCGGCAAACCGGAATTACGCATCGTGGTGGATCGCAATCGCGCATCGCAGTACAACCTGACCACATCGAGTTTAGGTTCGACGATTCGCGCGCTCGTCTCCGGCGAAACGGCTTCGCGTTATCGCGAGCCGGGCAAGGAAGCCGACATTATCGTGCGTCTGCGCCCCGAAGACCGCTCGCGGCTCGACGATATCATGTCCCTGGGTATTCAAACGCCGAGCGGACAACAAGTTCCGCTTCGCAATCTCGCGGCAGTCACCAGCAGTTCGGGACCGTCGGTCATTTCGCGTTTGAATCGCCAGACCCAAATCGGCATCGGCGCGAACGTGGTGGGACGCGCGCAAGCATTGGTCGTTGCCGATATGCGCGAACGTCTGAATCAAATGCGTGTCCCCTCCAACGTAACCGTGCGTTTCGGCGGTCAGGTGCAACAAACTGCCGATGCGTTGAACACCTTGATGGGTTCGCTTGCCTTGTCCGTGTTGTTCATGTACATGGTGCTCGCGTCCCAGTTTGGTTCGTTCACGCAACCCATCGTGTTGATGTTGGCTCTGCCGCTTGCAATCATTGGCGCGTTCGGCGCGCTCGTCATCACTGGCACGAACGCAGACATGACCGCCGTGATTGGTCTCATTCTGTTGATGGGCTTGGCGGTCAAGAACTCGATCTTGCTCGTGGACTTTGCGAA
>CAZPIR010000254.1:0-6098 GCA_964586085.1 uncultured Anaerolineaceae bacterium
GGGTGATTGGGTTGGGGCGAAAAAATATTTTCGTCTACGCCGAATTGCGGAATCACGCTTGCGTTGCCGGAATAATTTTTGGCGCGCAGAACTTCAAGCGCTTCATTGCCGCCGGCGAGCGCGTAATCGCTGTGACGCAATACATACGCTTGCATCCATTTGAAGGGCGGCGGATAGTTGCGCGCGAGATTTTGCCAGGTAAAGAAAAGTGATTTGGCTTTTACGTTTTGTGCGGCGCGTAATGCAAGAAACGTGGCGAGGTTATAGGGTTCTTCGTCAATGTGAACGACGTGCGGCTGGAAGTGTTTGAGCAAGGTGGGCAGGGTGGGATAATAGTGCAGATGGAATTGTCCGTTGAAGCGAATGGGTGCGATGACGAGGTTGTAGCCGCGCATGTGTGTGTGTTCGAGCGGTAACTCGCCGCGTTCATCGCGCCAGGATGGGGGCACGATGACGGTGAGTTCAACGTCCGAGTGTTTGGCGATCTCTTCGGCTTTGGTTTGATATTGCCCAACGACAAGGGCTTTACTGATCATTACAACGCGCATGAGCGCATTATAATCGCATTGACGATGCGCGCAAAAAGCGCGACAGGGGTTACAGGGTTCACAGAAAAAAATAATAACCTCTGCGCTCTTTGCGGCATCTGCGAAATTCAAGCAGAATAAATTTTTTCGAATAGAGGTACAAGCGTGCGCCAATCGTACTGGGCGACAGCAAGGGTGCGGGCATGGCGACCCAGGTCGCCGCGACGAGCCGGGTCGCGCAAGAGTGCGAGGACCGCGCGCGCAAATTCATCCGGCGAATCGGCGATAACCGCATCGTGATCGGGTGTGAGCGCAATGCCTTCGGCGCCGCGCGAGGTCGAGACGGTCGCCTTGCCCATCGCCATCGCTTCGAGCGCTTTGAGACGCGTGCCACTGCCCATGCGTAATGGCATTATGTACACTGCCGCGTCCGCGATGAACGGGCGCACATCGGGAACCGCGCCGGTGACCTGGATGCCCTCGCGTTGCGCGAGCGCAGAAATTTTTGGCGCGGGTTTTTGTCCGACGATGATGAGATGCGCGAGCGGAATCTCGGCGCGAATGCGCGGCAGAATTTCATCGCAGAACCAGAGCATCGCATCAATGTTCGGACGATAATCCATTTTGCCGGTGAACACCATTGCGAGTTCGGCGAGTGGTTTCGCGCAAACTTCAGCGGAGGGAACATACAGCTCGGTGTCTACGCCGTTGGGAATAATCGTGATTTTGGATTGCCGCAATTGCGTGATGGCGTTTGCATCGGTGTCCGAGCAAGCGACAACATGGTTAACGCGCTCGCATATGGCGCGCTCGTACCGTTCGAGTTTCTTCCACTGAATCAACGAGTACAACGCCGCGTGCGCGCGCGTAATGCGTTGCGCATCCGATTTGAACGCCGTGCGTTGCAAAACATACTCGGCATTGTGGTCGTCAAAGATCAATTGACAATTACCAATTGACAATTGTAAATTCAGAATGTAGCGTGCCATCTCGATGCCTTCGACCTGGATGACATCGAATCGTTCACGCGCTAATTTTTCGACGAGGGCTTGCATCGCATCCGACTTTAAGCGCAGTGCCATGTCAGGTTGAGGCGAGGTAAAAGTTGTCCACGCGCGTTGCATCATCGAACGTGTGGGGTAGGGTGCAATCTCGATGCGTTCGCACAATGCGCCGAGTGGCGAGGCGTTTTGCAACTCTGCGGGTGTGCCGAACGAAAGCAGAGTAATCGCGTGGCGTGGTGCGAGATGTTTGATGATGTTGAAATTGCGGAGTGTTGTGCCTTGTTGCGGAGGAAACGGCAACTGGGGCGTGAGGATGAGCAGTCTCATTGTCCGGCGACTTGGCGATAGACGGCGAGTGTTTCGCTCGCGGCGCGTTCCCAGGAAAATGCCTGCGCGCGTTTCAAACCCTTGTCGCGCATTTCGCGCTGGATTTTTTCATCGGAGAGCACGCGCGCCATTGCAACCGTGAGCGCGTCCACGTCTTCGGGATTGATGAGCATTGCCGCATCGCCGACTACTTCCGGGAGCGACGACACGTTCGAGGTGATGACCGGTGTGCCGCACGCCATTGCTTCGAGCGGCGGCAGACCAAAGCCCTCGTAAAAAGAAGGAAATACAAATGCGGTTGCGGCGTTGTAGAGATAAACGAGTTCATCGTTCGGAATGCCGCCGAGAAAACGCACCGCGTCGCCCAGGTTCAATTCTGCGATGGTGCGATCCACTTCATCGGCGAGCCAACCGCGATTGCCGACGATGACGAGCGATGCCGGGCTTTTGTATTTATCGCGCAAGCCGCGGAATGCGCGGAGCAAGGTCGGCAAATTTTTGCGCGGCTCGAGTGTGCCGACAAACAACATGAACGGCGAGGTCAGTTGATAACGCGCGCGCGTACGGTCGAGCGCATCGGTGTTGGTGACCGGCGAAAAGAGCGGATGCGCGGCTTCATAAATTACCGACACGCGATCTTCCGGCACGCCGAGCAGACGAATCAAATCGCGTTTGGTGCTTTCCGAAACGGCGATGATGTGATCCACTTGGCGTGCGGCAACATACCTGACCGTAATAGCGCGCACTGTCGCGGGTGAGAAAACGCGGATACAACAGAAATGCGAGATCGTGCACCGTGATGACGCTCGGAAACCGTGTGCGCGTAGGCGGAATAAAATCGGGACTGTGCAGAACATCGAGCGCAAACGGCAATAGTTCGAGCGAAAGGGCTTGCCGTTCAAAACGATGATGACTCGGCGTCCACAATCGTTCGCGTTTGAAATTCGCTTGTGTGACGATGCGCGTGTTGTCTTTGCGACTGGCGAACAACACATAATCGTCGTCGCTATCAATCTGCGCGAGCGCTTGGGTGAGGCGTAAAATATATTGACCGATGCCGGCTTTGTGATAATAGACGAGCCGCGCGTCAATTCCAATTCGCATGAACCTGATTATACGCGGGGAGGTGTCTCACGTCAAAACGAAAATTTGTTTTCCCAGTTGCGGATTGTCTCAAGGAATGGTATAGTTTTGGCGCGCGCCAACATCGTGTAGGCAAAACGATATGCGCGCAAAATCAATTTTATTTTTTTGAATGGAGAATATGCTATGCGAATGTTCACGCGCATTTTGATTTTTGTTCTTGCGCTGCTTGCGATGGGGTGTGGCTCGACGCCCACATCAACTCCTGCACCCGCGCCCAAAGTTTTCGACGGCGCGCGTGCGTTCAACCACGTCAACGAACAAATGAAATTGGGTTCGCGTCCAACCGGCAGTGCGGCAAATCGCGCGCTCACCGAGTACCTCATCAAACAACTCAAAGAATCAAAATGGAATGTGGTTACACAAGACTTTGAATACCAAGGCGTACCCATTCGCAATGTCATCGGCAAGATTGCCGAGGGCAGGGGACCGATCATCATTGTCGGCGCGCATTTCGATACGCGCCCCTGGGCAGATGAAGACCCGGTTGACAAACGCAAGCCGGTGCTCGGCGCGAACGATGGCGCGAGCGGTGTCGCGGTTATGCTCGAACTGGCGCGTGTGCTTGATGCGGCTAAACTCAAAAACGAAGTGTGGCTCGCCTTTTTTGACGCCGAAGACAATGGCAACTTGCCGACCTGCGCGCTCGGCGTGACGCCGTGCAATAATTTGATTTGGCCCTTTTCAATTGGCGCGGAATACGTCGCCGCGAATATGCCAGCCGCGCCGGAGATGGTTGTCATCCTCGATATGATTGGCGACGCAAACCAGGACATTTATTTCGAGGGCTTTTCGGATATGCCTACCCAGGAGATCTTGTGGGGCATTGCCGCGAAACTGGGATACGAAAAAAATTTTATTCCGCAGGTCAAGTGGTCCATGGACGACGACCACACGCCATTTTTGAAACGGGGCTATCGCGCGGTGGACATGATTGATTTCGATTATCCATACTGGCACACGATCCAGGACACGACAGACAAGGTTTCCGCCGCCAGTTTGGAGCGAGTAGGTAGAGTGATGCATACCTGGCTCGAAACAAAATAATCCTTGTGTGATTCCGTTCGGAGAATTCTCATGCCCTCGAAACTCACGTTTCACATCAATAACTTTGACGCGCGCATTTTCGATTTGCTACAACAGATGCAACCGACCGTTGTCAAGGTGTACGAGTTTGCCAGCGAAGCGAACGTTGACGAAATTCGTCGTCGTTGCCCGGGCGCGTTGATCGTGTATCGCCAGTACACCAACCGGTCTTTTTCTAGCTCGGCAGATGATTTTGTCAACGAGATGAACAATACGTTGAGCAAACTCGCCGGGCGCGGCATTGTGTGGGAAGGCATCAACGAGCCGGTGTTGAACAGCCAAGCCGAGGCGCGCGCACTCTCCGATTGGTACGTGCGCTTTGCGTCGTTGATGCACGCGCGCGGCGAAAAGGTCGCGGCATATTCCTTCTCAACCGGCAATCCCGGTTTGCAGTACGTGCCGCTTCTCGCGCCCGGCGCGGCGGCGTGCGATTATCTCGCGCTCCACGAGTACGCGCATCCGGTCTATGGCAATGGCGACCTGGGTCGCTATCGTTTGTTTCGCGCAAAATTGCCGGCGTATGCGCGCAAACCGATTTTGATTACCGAGTGCGGTCTCGACGACGGACAAAATCAGGGCTGGCAAAAATATCTCAACGCGACCCAATATTTACAACTTCTCGCGAACTATGACCAACAAATCGTGCTCGATCGTTTTCTGGTCGGCGCAACGATTTTTCAGTACGGCGGCGGCAATCCCTGGCAATGGTTCGACGTGTCAACGATTAGCACACAAATCGCGCAGTATGTTGTGGGGCAGGGCGGCGGCGGCAACGCACCCGAACCGCCGGGATTGCCCATCAACATTTATGGGGTGCACGATCTGGGTGGACGTGACACGATCAAGAACGCGCAACGCACCGGCTGGCTGGTTGACCCGGTGGATTTGCGCGTGCAGACCGGCACGGATTACACCGGGTATCAACAAGCCGGCACCGAAGTGATTGTGCGGCTCAACAACGGTTACGATCCGGCAGGGACGCTTCCCGAATCCACCCAGTACGCGACGTTCGCGGCGAAATGCGCGGCGTACGTGAATAACTCGCGCGGCGCGCGCATCTGGATGATCGGCAACGAGACCAATCTTTTGCGCGAACGTCCCACGATTGCCACCGGTGTGCGCGAAATCATCACGCCGCAAAAATTCGCGGACTGTTTTATCAAGTGCAGTGATGCGATCAAGGCGTTGCCCGGTCACGCCGACGATTGGGTTGTGCCGGGCGCAGTTGCGCCTTGCACAAATGAAACAACCTACCCCGGCAACTCGCGCGGCGATTGGGTGCAGTACTGGATTGACACGCTCAATTTGATCGGCGATCAAGTGGATGCGCTCGCGCTTCATGCGTACACGCACGTGCACGGTCTCACCGAAATCACGAGCGACGACATGATGAATGCGCCGTTCACCGACCGGCATTTCAACTTTCGCGCGTACCGCGATTTTCTGAATGCGTTGCCGGCTCGCTGGAAAACGTTGCCGGTGCTCATCACCGAATCGAACCCGCTCGATGGTTGGCAAAACACAAACAATGGCTGGGTGCGCGGCATCTATGCCGAGATTGATGCGTGGAATGCGATTCCCGCGAATCAAGCGATTCAAGCCGTTGCGTTGTTTCGCTGGCCCGTGTATCCCGATCATCCCGAGTACGGTATCGAGAACAAGGCGCGTGTGCTCGACGATTTGCGCGCCGCGATGTTGCTCGATTATCGCGCGCGCTGGCAAGCGCAAACCAAACCGACGATCAATCAAGTCGCGTTTTCAGCCACGTCGCTTTCGGTGGGCGACACGTTACAAGCGAGTGTGACGATTACAAACGCGAGCGGCGCGGCGTTGGCAACGCAAGGACCAAACCCGGGATTTGTCTACGACGAAGGCGACACATTCATCACGCGCGGTTTTCCGGATGTGAGCAATGCGTTCCGCGTCGGCATTGATTTCGACGGACGCACCGGCACCGATCATCCGTATCGTTGGGGCTTGGGCACGCCGCTCGCACCCGGCGAAACGCGCA
>CAZPIR010000255.1:0-4271 GCA_964586085.1 uncultured Anaerolineaceae bacterium
ACCTGACAATCATTGCACGGTGAGTTGGGCGTAATCCTCCGGCGTGTCCACATCAAAACCAAGTTGCGCGTCGTCGAAATCCACCCGCGCCATTTCATCGCGATACAGACCGAGCATTTCGCGTCCGCCCTGCTCGCCGGTCAAGTGCATCAACTCGCCAAAGTGCGTGCGTCCAAACAACACCGGACTACTGCGCTTACCTGCGTAAAACGGCACGACAATCGGCGCGTCGGTTTCGTGATAACGTTGCAAAATTTTTTCCAAGACCGCCGAGGTCAACAATGGTTGATCGGCATTGACAAACAATGCCGCGTCCACCAGCGGCGACAAGCCGCGCAAGCCGGTGCGAATGGACGAGGCGTGACCGGTCGCCCAATCGGGATTGATGACAACTTGCACCGGCGCGTTGTGAATCACGAGCCGAACCTCTTCCGCGTGTGCGCCGAGCACGACAACAATTTGTTGCGCGAACGATTTAGTCGCGAGGTCAATCGCATTTTGAATCAAGGGTTTGCCGCGCCACGTGAGTAGTTGTTTGATACGCCCTTCCATGCGCGTGCCCGCCCCGGCGGCAAGCACAATAATCGCCACGCGCCGATGCGTTTCGCGAACCGGTTCGGCGTGTTGCGCCGCACCGAGCGCAACCGCGCTGATCGCGCCATAGCCCAACATCAAACGCGCCAACGTGCGCGCCGCACTCAACTCTTGGTCGTCCTCGATCTGATTGATGAACGCAATCGCACGTGAACCGCGTGGTTGATTTTTCAAACCACCTTCCGCGTGCGTGAGCACCCGCGCGGCAATGTTCGGCGTGATCGCTTGACCCAGGTTCGCGCCGGCAAGCCGCGCCACTATTTCGGCACGATGCACGTACTCGTCGCCGAGCGGCGCGCCGAGTGCGCGCACACCAATCACCGGCACGAGGAGTGTCGTCGAGCTGGGAATGACCGGCTCGTGTTCCGCCGGCGCTTTGAACGGACGAAACCGCGCGCCATCCGCTTCGACGAGTATCGCATCCACATCATCGAGCGTAGCAAGGTCATCCACGAGCGTGGGCGGCACGCCAACGACTTTGCCCTCGACTGTTTCCGCGCCGACAATCAACACGTGTGACCTGGCATTGAGCGCATCAAGCACACGCGCGCCAAAATCAAACGAACCATCGTAATTCAAACATTGCGGCGCAAGTTGCGTCTGCTCAATGGCGATGCGGGTGGTCGTCGTGGTGATGACGCGTTTACCTTGCGCGACAAGTTCATCCGCGAGCCGAAACATCGCGCTCGTTTTGCCACCGCCGCCAACAAACGCGACCACTTCTTTTGATTTTAGGCGAAAGGATTTGGTGAAAAGCATTTCAGTATTTAGAAATCAGAATCCAGAATCTAGCATAATCTTGTCATCACTGCCAGCCGGTAAACGAGTTGACGTGGTTGAATCGTACATCCCGACGATGAGCGTAAATGGTCCGCGCGCATCTGCCGCCCAAGTTAGCGTGTGAACATCCTTGACGATTTCGCGGGTGTCCCAAATCGTGGTGGGATAATTATTTTGCGCCGGCTGAGCATCGCTCTGCGCAACAAGATTGCCGGACGCATCGAGCAGTTGCGCGAACACCGTGTACTCTTTTTCGACGCGCGCATTCGTCTGCCAGTATAACACAACATTCGCTGTACGTGTGTCGCGATTTACACCGACCGTGTACCGCAACAATTCAATGGCGTCGCCCACCCGCGCATTCACGCTTTTCGCCGCGTTCCATTCTTGCGCGCTCGGCGAGGCAAGTGGAATTTTGATGTGTGCGAGTGGCGCGCTTGGAACGTGCGATGTGACCGCGCCGGACGAGGACAAACGATACACACCGAGCGGCTCGCCATCGGTACGTTTGTACAGACCGATGCGAATTTCGTACGCACCGGGTTTCGCATCGGCGGGCATCGTCAGCGACCACGTGTCGCGCGCGCGAATGCCGGGCGACCAACGTTGCAAGCGATATTTATTGTTGAACGGGTCGCGTTCCACGCTCGACACAACCGTGCCATCACGATTGACCAACTCGACACGCCATAACAAGGTTGCCCAGGGCGGATAGATGGACTCGGTGTACGTCGTGAGCGTGAACGTTTCGCCGGGCGCGACACTCGCGTGCGGCAAATCATAACCGAGCAATTTCATGATCGAATGAAAATACCATTCGTCGCGAATACTGGGGGCAGGTTGCGCCACGCTAGAAATGTTTTTTTGTACAATCGCGCTCGCGCCGTTTTGATAGACAATTCGCAACGACGTGTCGCGCATCGTCGCGACATCGCGCACAAAAAGATACGGCGCCCATCCTGGGTCAGCGCGCCACTCGTCGAACGTCGCGGGACCAAGTTTCGCGCCGGCAGGAATCCACTGAAACCATTCGTTCGGCAAGGTCTCGCGCCACAACCCAAACGCGAGCCAGTACGCGCGCGCCGGGTCAGGATCGAGATAATTGATGTGGTACGTGTCGAGTTTTTCTTTTGCCCAACGCGCGACCTGGATTTCGGATTCGGTGAACGGCGTAAAAATTTGCGGCGGACGCAACAGCATCACGACCGCGCTCAACGCAATCGTTGCGACAAGCATCGTCACGCGCGGAAATTTTTCGACCTGAGCAGACACGCGCTCGTATAATTTGGCGAGCGGCATCATTGCGAGCAAGGCGAACGGGAACGCGAGAATGTAAAACGACTTGTCCACGCGGTACGACGAAATCGGCACGACGAATTGAATCGCGGCAAATGCGGCGAGTTGCAACAGCCACGCAAGCAAAAAGGCAACGAGCGTTTTGCCAAACGCATTGCCGCGCCACGCAAACGAAATGCCGGTGAGTGCGAGCAGTAAGAAAATCGCGCCGCCTAAATTTTCAAGCGATGGATTCGCGACGCCACCCTCGCCCACTTCGCCACTCGTCGAGATGCTCGCCGATTTGAATTGCAAAATGCCGCCGCGTTCGAGTGCGAATCCGGCGAGCGCGAGAAGCACGACGAAAATCACGAGCGCGAGCAAGGCGCGCCGCGAACGCAACCGCGCCAACGTGACGAGCGCGAACAACGCGAGCGACAAGGGCACGAGAATCGGGTACGCGGTGACAATCCCAAGTAACGCCACACCAATCAGCGTGACCCAGAGCCAATGTGGACGTTCGGCAAACCTGGCGGTGAACCACCACGCCGCCACCACAAAATACTGCGCGAATGCCTGCGCGTAAAAATATTGCTCGCCCAGAATAATGCCGGCAAAGTACGACCAGGGCGCAAACAACAACGCGGGCGCAAGTAGCGCAACCACCTTGCTTATTTTTATCTTAGGTAACCAACCGCACGCGAGACCATAGATGGCGCCCGCACTCAACGCGATGAACAGTGCGGCAGTCGGATGCAAAACACGCAGAGGATCGGCGAACGTCCAGCGCGCGAACATCGCCGCGACGAATGCACCGCCCGCCGGATACCAACTGACCAACTTGCCTTCGGGGTACGAGAACATCAAGTAGAGGTAATGCCGCACGGCATCAGAGGAATGGGTGGGAGGAACCCAGGTTGGCAAAGACGGCGCGACAAAATACAACCACACGCCGACGACGACAATTGCAAAACCGGCAAGCTCGAATCCGTCGCGTTCAATCGTCACGCGTTCGCGCGCGAACCAAACCAGGAGCACGAGTTCAATAATCACGCCAAACAAAACCAGCCACGCATTCGCGCGATAATCGCCGACGAGATTTTGCAAATAACCGTTGAACAGGATCAACGCAAACAAAACAAAAAAGCCGGTGAAACACGCGAGCGAGGTGGACAAGACAATTTGGGTTGATTGCGCGCGCGGCGAAGCCGAATTTAACATCGCCGTTATTCTAGTGCAGAATAGTCAGCGGGGCAAATCACGCGCGGGGAAATGACCGCCACACGATGCCGCGTTCGGGCGCGAACAGGAACGCGAGCAGAAAGACGAATGTGGCAACCAACACAACCGCCGCGCCGGACGCGACGTTGATGTAAAAACTCGCGTAGAGTCCGGCGATGCTGGAGAATGCGCCAATCCCGGCGGAGATGAACATCATCGGCGCAAGGCGGCGCGTGAGCAAATACGCGGTTGCCGCCGGCGTGACGAGCATCGCCGCGACCAAGCCGACCCCGACCGTTTGCAGAGAAACGACAACGGTCAGCGCGAGCAAAATGAGCAAGAGGTTGCGCAAGCGTTCTGCCGGCAAACGAATCGTCGCGGCGAGTACCGGGTCGAACGAG
>CAZPIR010000255.1:4281-6085 GCA_964586085.1 uncultured Anaerolineaceae bacterium
ATCGTCGCGAGCACAACAACAGCGAGCGCGGCGGTCAAGAGCAAATCGTTTTCGCTGACACCGAGCACGTTCCCAAACAAAATGTGCGACAAGTCCACCGCGTACGTTTTGATCGTGCTGATCAGCGCAACACCGAGCGCAAGCGCGCCGGCAAACAAAATTCCAATCGCGGTGTCTTCCTTGACCGTGCCCTGCCGCGACAAGAATCCAATCGCCAGCGCGACAATGATTGCGGCGACGAGAGCGCCGATGAGCAAATCGCCCTTGAGCAAATACGCAATCGCAATGCCCGGCAAAATCGCGTGCGCCATCGCGTCGCCGAGAAACGCCATGCCACGCAGAACGACATACGCGCCAACAACCGCGCACCGCACGCCAACGATGACGGATGCCGCCATCCCGCGTTGCATAAACGAGTACGTAAGTGGATCAGTCAACCATTCCATATTTATTTCGCAATCAGGTACGCGCCGAGTAACAAGACCGCGACGCCAATCAGGCGCGTCGCATCAATCGGTCGCTCGGTCACACCCAGCCAGCCAAAATGATCTACAACCAAGCCCATCACCAACTGCCCGACGATGATGAGCGCGGCCGTCATCGTCGTGCCGAGGCGCGGCAAAGTGACGTTGATCGTTTGGTACAGAACCACGCCGAAAATTCCGGCAAAGAACAAGTACCAGGGCAGAGTTTGCCACTCGTGCATTTTTTCGCCGCCGCGCCACCACAAAAGGATCACCGAAAAAATCGCGCCGCTCACGTGCACGATGAGACTGCTCGACGCGCCTCCCAGACGTGCCCCAATCGCGCCGGCAAACGGCGATTGAATACCCACCGCAAAACCGCCGAGCAAACCGATCACGATGACCAGTGCGTAATCCATCTGTCCTACTTTCCGATTTAGAGTCCCAGCAGTTCATCGTGCGGACAGCAATCGTCTACCACCGCGACGCCGTTCAAATACATCACGCGCGTGCCAAACGCTTCCGACACGTTTTCCGTCGTGAAAACCGTCTTGGGTAACCCAAACGCCACCACGCGCCGATTCAATAACAGCACTTGATCGAAACGGGTCGCGGCGAGATTCAGGTCGTGCGTCGAAACCATCGCGGTCACATTTTGCGCGCGTAGCTGATCAAGCAGTTCGAGTGTCGCGTCCTGGGTTGTCACGTCCACGCCGGTGAAGGGTTCATCCATCAACAACACATGCGGCTCTTGTGCGAGCGCGCGCGCGAGGAACACACGTTGTTGTTGCCCGCCGGACAAATCGCCAATCGGTTGCGCGGCGAGACGCGCAATGTTCATCTGTTCGAGCGCACGCGCAACCGCCGCGTGATCGCGTTTACCGGGACGCCGCAACCAACCGAGTTGACCGTACCGCCCCATCATCACCACATCCGCAACCGTCACCGGAAATTTCCAGTCCACCTCTTCACGTTGCGGCACGTAGGCGACACAATCGAGATGATGACCGAGCGGCAAGCCGTGAATCATCACGCGTCCGGCGCGCAGGGGTAACAGACCGACCAGACCTTTGAACAAGGTAGACTTGCCCGCGCCGTTCGGTCCGACGACGGCAACGCGCGTGCCGTGCGGAATGCGAAACGACACGTCGCGCAAAATCGGCGTGCCATTGTAGGCAATGGTGATATTTTCGATTTCGAGATGAGCCGGTAAAGCCGGTAATTGGGTCATAAAATAATTTCTTGTCACGCGATACGCAGTAGGGATTTCATACTGCGTATCGCGCGTTGCGTATTACGTTTTATTTGAGCGCGTCCACGATCAACCGCACATTCAATTT
>CAZPIR010000256.1:0-6078 GCA_964586085.1 uncultured Anaerolineaceae bacterium
CAATTTCGCGCGCGGTCAACGGATGGTCGCCCGGAATCATCATCGGGCGAATGCCGGCGGCGCGCGCCTGTTCGACAGCGGCACGTACTTCAGGTCGCGGCGGGTCAATCATCCCGACCATGCCCACAAAAATCAAATCATGTTCGAGTGTGTTGGGCGCGAACGAATCGAGCGTGTGGAACGCGACGCCGAGCACGCGCATGCCTTTGCTCGCGAGTTCTTCGCTCGCGGCGACGATGCGTTTTTTCCACGTCTCGCTCATTGGCTCGATGTGATTCTCGGTCCACACCGCGTTCGAAATTTGCAACAGCCCATCCACCGCGCCTTTGGTGAACGCGATGTGCGATCTGCCGGATGCGGCGAGCGCAATCGCTTGCGCGCCGCTCGGGAGTGAACCTGGGACGCGATGCACGGTCGTCATCCGTTTGCGTTCGGAATCGAACGGCACTTCGCCGACGCGGGGCCACGCTTGATCCAGGTCGGCTTTCCACAAGCCGAGCCGCGCCGCTGAAACGACGAGCGCGCCTTCGGTCGGGTCGCCGACCGCGTTGAACGCGCCAGAGCCGGTCGGTTTGAGGATTGAGTCGTTGCACAGCGCGCCGCCGGCAAGCAAGAGCGGAATGGCCGTCGCTTCGTTCGCCGCAATGGGTTGCTCATCTTTTTTAAGGATTGCCGTGTCACGCCGGATTTGTTCGCTCAACTCGATGCGATGTCCAGCCACGTCGAGAATCGTCACGGTCATCCGGTTTTCGGTGAGCGTGCCGGTCTTGTCCGAGCAAATTACCGTGACCGAGCCGAGTGTTTCAACGGCAGGCAGTTTGCGAATGAGCGCGTTGCGTTTGAGCATTCTCTGCGCGCCGAGCGCGAGTGTGATCGTGACGACGGCGGGCAATCCTTCGGGCACGAGCGCGACGGCCATGCTGATGGCGGTCATGAACATCACACGCACGTCTTCGCCGGCGAGAATGCCGAGCGTGAACACGATGACGGTGAGCGCGAGCGCGGCGATGCCGAGGCGTTGACCCAGTTGGTCGAGTCGCTTTTGCATCGGCGTCGCGGTGTCCTTGACGCCCTGAATCATTGCCGCGACCTTGCCGAGTTCGGTTTGCATTCCGGTTGCCACGACGATAGCTTGCCCGCGTCCATACGTGACCGCCGTACCCATAAACACCATGTTGCGTTGATCGCCGAGTGGCGCGTTCGCATCGCTGATCGCACGCGTTTCTTTTTCGATGGGTTCGGATTCGCCAGTGAGGATTGCTTCTTGCACGCGCAGGTTCGCGCTCTCGATGACGCGCGCATCTGCCGGAAGCATATTGCCGGCTTCGAGCATCAGCACGTCGCCCGGCACCAGTTGCGACGCGGCGATTTCGTGGACGGAATTTTCGCGGCGCACCTTGACGAGCGGCACGGCGAGTTTTTTGAGTGCCGCCATTGCGCGTTCGGCGCGATACTCTTGCACGACACCCAGGATCGCATTGAGCACAACAATCGCGAGGATGGCAATCGCGTCCTTGTAATCGCCAACCACCAGCGAAATGATCGCGGCGGCGATGAGGATGAGCACCAACTTACCGGTCAACTGTTCCCATAAAATTGTCCAGGGACTAGTGATGCCGCGCTCGGTTAATTCGTTTGCGCCGTACTGTTTGAGCCGCGCCGTTGCTTCAGGGTTGGTTAAACCTTGTTCGGGTTGAACGTTGAATTGTTTGGCGATTTGATTCGCATCGAGAGTGTGAAAGAGGTTAGTTGGTGTGCTCATGTTCCATCATTCGTAGGGGCACAGCCTGCTGTGCCCCTAGATTATACAACATTATCCCCAGTTTGGCGCGGGGCGCGGCGCGTTGTTTTGCCGACCACCCAACGCCGAGCGAATCATCAAAAATTCGCCGAGGTTGTCCATCGTAATCAAGCCGACAAGTTGTCCGTTCCGCATCACGGGCATGGTGTGGCATTCGCAGGTCTGCAAACGTACCGATGCGCCTTCGAGCATTTCGCCGGCATCGGCAGTGAGAAAATTTTGTTCCATCACGTCGCCGACGAGTGTCAGTTCGCCGCGTTGCTTGAGCGCGTTGACCAGGTTGGTGCGTGTGAGAATGCCAATCACGCGATTGTCTTCGATTACTGGAAAATCGTGTTGCGAGCCGGCGAGCAAATAATCCACCGCGCGTCCGAGTGAATCGTGTGGCGAGAGTGCGCGAAAATCGGTAAGCATTGCACGGCTGAGCGGAATGTTGCCGAGTGCGGCGCGCATTTGCACCATGCTTGCCTCTTGCGCCGCGCCAATCCACACAAACAACGCGATGAAAACCAGGAATGGATTCGTGAACAAGCCGACCAAGCCGAACAAGAACGCCATGCCTTGTCCAATCGTCGCCGCGATTTGTGTGGCGTTGACGTACTCCATGCGAAGCGCGAGGAGTGCGCGCAGAACGCGCCCGCCATCCATCGGAAACGCCGGTAGCAAGTTGAACACGACGAGCGACACATTCACCGCGAGCAAGCGTTCGATGAACGAGCCGCTCGACACACCAAGCGTTTCCAAAGGTTCGAACGTCGAAGTGAGCGTGAGCCACGCGAACAAGATCGCGGCAATGACGACGTTCACCAACGGACCGGCGAGCGCGACCCACAATTCTTGGCGCGGGTCGTCGGGCATGCGTTCGAGTCGCGCGACGCCGCCGATGGGCAACAAGGTAATGTCGCGTGTGGCGATGCCGTACTTGCGCGCGGTGAGTGCGTGACCGTACTCGTGCAGAACTACGCACAGGAACAACGCAAGTATAAAGGCGACACCATTGACTGCCGCCGCAAGACTCCGGTCTTGCACCAGATGACTGCCGCCAACCCAGGCAAGCAGTAACAAAAACGTCGCGTGAATATAAACGTCAATCCCAGCAAACCGTCCCAGTTTCCATGACCATTTCATAGTGTCCTCGTTATTGGTAGGGCACAGCACGCTGTGGCCCGAAGTGAGATGTGTTACTCGTCGCGGCGTCCGCCGAGCAGGAACACATAGTAGAGTAAAGTCGAAATTGCTTGCGTCGCACCAGCGACGTATGTCAATGCCGCCGCATCGAGCACCGCGCTCGCACCGCCCAGTTCCGGTTGCGCGAGCAAGCCGTTGGCGACGAGTTGTTCTTTGGCGCGCTTGCTCGCATCGAATTCGACCGGCAGGGTGATGAGCGCGAATGCCGCCACCGCCGCGAACAATGCCACGCCCAGCCACGCGAGTGTGTTACCGAACGCGCCCGCGATGAAAAAGCCGACCATGAAAATGACTGGACCAACCCAACTGCCGATCTGCACGGTTGGCACCATCATGCTTCGCAAAGCGAGAAACGCGTACCCTTGTTGATGCTGAAGCGCGTGCCCAACTTCGTGCGCCGCGATACCTGCCGCCGCGAGACTGTTGCTCTGATAAACCTGAGGTGATAGACGCAGAACGCGTTGTGTCGGATCGTAATGATCGGACAGGAATCCTTCGACCTGTTCGACCTGGACTTGGCGCAAGCCGTGATTATCGAGAATGCGTCGCGCGACTTGCGCGCCGGTGATGCCGGTTGCCGTGCGCACCTGGGAAAATTTTTCGAACGCGCCACGCACTTTCATCTGCGCCCAGAATCCCAGCAAGAGCGCGGGCAGAGAGAACAAGAGATACAAGCCGTAATTTTCAAAACCGAGAAACATGGTGCCTCCTTGGGCTGAAAAAAAACGAGACCCGCACGACAGTGTGTGTCGTGTTGGTCTCGCCACTGGTTCGCTTACACCAGCGAACAGCCGAGAGCATTGCTCCGTCTTGACGACTGTTCGTGTGAACGTTGGCTACTCCCCAACTCTGCTTGCATTGTAAACGAATGCGAAAGGGATGTCAATGAGTTTTAATTAGAGTCTGGTGAGTAAACGTTTAGAGAGTGTTAAAATCGGGTGGCGTAATGAGCGCGCACACGCGAAAGCCAATGTCGTTCTCGAAACGATTATTGGGTGGCTGACGCAACCGGCTGGCGCAACGCGCACGATTGGGCTTGCTAAAGAACGAGCCGCCGCGCACGACGCGCATGCCCAAATCGCCGGACTGTTCGCGTCCATCATCCGATTGGTACGGGTACGGCTTGAACAGACTGCGCGTCCATTCCCAGACGTTACCAATCGTATCGGCGCACCCATACACGCTGTCGCCTTGCGGACTGTGCGTGCCAACCGGCGTGGTAACTTTATCGGGCGAATCCACATTACTCAGGTCGCGGGAAGGTGGTCGGTTCCCCCAACTCCATGTGCGCGCATCCGCGCCGCGCGCCGCCTTTTCCCACTCGGCTTCGCTCGGCAGACGAATCCACAAGCCCTTGAGTTTGCTCAGCCACATGCAAAACGCGTACGCATCCTGCCATCCGACTTGTGTGACCGGGTGATTGATTTTGGGATCGGCGTCACTCATTGGCACACGTACCGCCAATCCCGTCGCGCGCGCAAAGGCATCGTACTGCGCGTTCGTCACCGGATGCTTGCCAATGAAATAATCGAGCAGATACACCTTGTGTTGCGGCGTTTCATCGTCGTACGCGAGCGGGTCGCTGGGTAAACTGCCCATCAAAAATTCACCCGCCGGGATGCGCACGAGTTCCATTTCGATTTCAGGGGCAAGCGTGAGAATCAGTTTGTCTTGCATATGACCATGAGCGATGCGCTGATTAAAGCGCACGCGTTCGCGTGAGTGAATCGCTTGACGTTTTTCGACGGGCACGAGATCGTCGGTGGTTGGCATGATGTTTAACTCGGGACTAGGATAACGCCAGTATACCACACGCGCACGTCAAAGCAAAACCGCTCCTGAATCATTTTCCAGGAGCGGTTCGAGTCATTCTTGGGCAAGTGCGCGTTTGTGTTGCGCGAGCGCAATCAGGCGCGGAGCGAACAGGATGCCGGCGCCGGTGACGAGTAAGCCGACGCCATCGAGGACGAGTGGAACGATGAGTGTCATCACATAATTCACGCCATCCACCACGTGTTCGGGTGATGCCCACAACGGCGCCGTCACGAGCATCGCGCCGCACAACATCAACGCCAAGCCGGACGGTGTGGTGAAATCTGGTTTGCTATTCCCAGGTTTGTCCAAGCCGCTCTTGTTCCAAATACCGGGAAACCGAATAATCAAAAATGCAATCAAGGTCGCCGCGGTGATATACAAGCGAATGTTAGTGGGCGCGGCGGCGAAAAAAGAAATGTTGCGCGACGAAGACGACAGATACATTTGATATGCCGCCGCACCGCCGGCAATGACGAGAAAAATCAATCCGCCGAGATAAAACCATTTGTCGCCGCGCGCGATGGCATACGTCACAATCGCGAGCGCAACGCCGGCGGCGAGACTAAGATAGACGAGTGTTTGAAAGGTGGGCATCAAAGGCACGATCCAACCGAACGCGGCTTTGGGATACTTGTCGCCGTTCCAGGCGAGACATGCTGTGCCGACTGCGCCGAGCAAGGTCATCACGGTTGTTGCGCCGGCGAAAAGCACGAGCACGATGCGTAAAACGAGTCCGAGTTTGTTATTCATTTTTCCTCCCGGTTTCAGCGAATCGTTCCGAGCATAATCAGAATCATTGCGCCGAGCATGTAGAGCGACGCAAATTTGTACAAGACCAAATTCAACCGTGCCGAGTTGCGTCGAATGCTGACGAACGTGAAGGTGATGAGCGCGACGCCGAGCCACAGCGCGAGATGAAAGTACGCGAACGGCAAGCGAATGTGCCACGCGGCGAGCACCATCGCGACAACCGCCGCGCCGGTCGAAAGTGCAATCGTTACGCGCGTCAGCCATTCGCCGTACGCGTTCGGAAACACCGGCACGCCGGCGGCGCGATATTGTGCCGCGTACTTGATGCCGAATGTGAGCATGTGTGTGGGAATCCACAACAAAATTGCGAGCGCGAGCAAAACGCCAATCGCATCAATCGTGCCGGTGCCGAGCGCGCGTCCGGCGAGAATCGGCATGGCGCCGGCGATGCCGCCCCACAGAATTGGCCAGGGCGTGCGGCGTTTGAGCCACATCGTATAAATCACCACGTCGAAAAACCAGCC
>CAZPIR010000257.1:0-6070 GCA_964586085.1 uncultured Anaerolineaceae bacterium
GATGGGAAGAACGGGAAGGAAAAAATAAAACCTTCCCGACCTTCCCACTCTTCCTGTGGAAACAAACGAAAGTAAATGAGAAATGGAAAACAAACAACAAGCAAAGAAAGAATGGACGAAACCGGAATTGACCGTGCTGGTACGGAGCAATGCGGAGGAGGCGGTGCTTGCATTTTGTAAGGGGGATGGTAATTCAGCCGATGTATTGGGTGATCAGGGCAGTTGTAGGTATGGATCGGCGGGATGTGCGAGTTGTGATCAAGTCGCCACTAGTTAGCGTTCGGCGGCGGGAAATCGCAAAAGTGACTGGTACAGGAAGCGTGGTAGGACGGGAAGAAAAACAAAATCTCTGCGACCTTCTCGCTCTTCCTGTGCAAAAAACGAAGGGAGAACACGATTGGAAACCGAAAAGAAAATGCAAGCGAAAAAAGAATGGACGAAACCGGAACTGACTGTGTTGGTGCGAAACAATTCGGAAGAAGCGGTGTTGACGAGTTGCAAATATTTTCCAACCGGGATTGGCGCATTTAACGATAACGAGGCCTGTTACGAATATCGAGGCGCGTGTATGAGTTGCAATGCGATGGGCGCATCCTAACGCGCGCACGGGGCGAGGAATTTTATGACTGCTTCCCAGTATGTCACCCAACTCAAACCACACCAAGCCCCGCGCATCGCGTCGCAACTTGGGCAACTCGACATCGAACTGACTGAGCGATGCAACAACGATTGCATCCACTGTTGCATCAATCTTCCGGCAAACGATGCGAACGCGCGCGCGCGCGAAATGACCGCCGCGCAAATCAAGGATATTTTGCAACAAGCCGCCGACCTGGGTTGTATGCAAGTCCGTTTCACCGGCGGCGAGCCATTGTTGCGTCCCGATTTCGAGGAACTGTATTTGTTTACGCGCCGACTCGGCATCAAGGTTCTGCTGTTCACAAATGCGCGCCTTATCACGCCGCACCTCGCCGATTTGCTCGCGCGCATCCCGCCGCGCATCGAAATCGAAATCACGGTGTACGGAATGACGCGCGAATCATACGAAGCGGTGACGCGCGCGCCCGGCTCGTTCGCGCAATTTTGGCGCGGCGTAAACTTACTGCTCGAACGCAACGTGCCGTTCATCGTCAAGCAATCGCTCCTCCCGCCGAATTGCCACGAACTCGCCCAATTCGAAGCGTGGGCGCAAACGATTCCCTGGATGAAAAAGCGTCCCAGTTACGCGATGAATTTCGATCTCCGCAATCGCCGCGACGACGAAGCGAAAAATCGCGCAGTGGCGGCGATGCGTTTTTCTCCGGCGGAAACAGTGGCGATGCTCGCGCACGACGACGCAAAATATCGCAAGAGCATGGAAGAATTTCGCGCGAAAAAATTTATGGGTGTACCGGGCGATACCTTGTTCAACTGCGGCGCATGTTCCGGGCACAGCGGTTGCGTGGATGCGTACGGACGCTTGCAACCGTGCATGGGCATTCGCGCGCCCGCGTTGACGGTTGATCTTGTCGCGCAGAGGAGCAAGGGAGACCAACCACCCAACCACCCAACCACCCAACTTGCAAACGCCCTCGCAAAATTCCCGGCGTTGCACGAACTGCGCGCGACAAATCCCGAATACTTGCGCCGATGCGCGCAATGTTTCCTCAAAGGATTGTGCGAACAGTGTCCGGCAAAATCGTGGGCGGAAACCGGCACACTCGATACGCCGGTCGAGTATCTGTGCGAGGTAGCGCACGCGCAAGCGCGGTACCTGGGTTGGCTCGGCGAGAATGAACATGGCTGGGAGGAACCAGTAACCAGTTGTCAGTAGTCAGATTTCAAATTACAAGGAGACATGCAGTGAACCACGCACAGACAACCGAAAAGAAAAAATGGGAGAAACCGGAATTGCTAGTGCTGGTGCGGAACAACCCAGAAGAAGCGGTGCTGACCGGATGCAAGACTACCACATCCGGCAGTAATGTGAATGCAACAGCAGACAATTGTAGCGATACCGCGTTGCCATGTGCCACTTGCGAAGGCACCGCCGGCAGTTAGTTGTTGATCCAGACAAACGTATCGCCACTAGACCAAAAGAACGGGAAGAAAATCGAATAGAATTTCTTCTATCTCTCTCTATCCTTCCTGTGAAAACTCAATCAATATGAGGAAACCATGACTGACCAGAACGTAACCTTGCAAACCATCTGCGCGCCGTCCGAAGATGTGGTCGCGCGCGAAATCGAAGGCGAACTCATCATCGTCCCGCTTGCGTCCGGCATCGGCGACGCGGACGACGAACTGTACACGCTCAACCCAACCGGGCAAGCGATCTGGCAAAAGCTCGATGGCGCGCGCACTCTCGCGCAGATCACCGACGAGTTGGCGAGCGAGTTTGATGCGCCGCACACAGACATCGAACGCGACGTGCTGGGCTTGGTTGGCGAGTTGGCGCGGCGTAAAATGGTCGTCGCGCAGTGACCGCGACTGGCATCACCATCGTTTCCGGTTATCCACGCTCCGGCACCTCGCTGATGATGCAGATGCTCGCGGCAGGCGGGGTGCCGGTGCTCGTGGACGAATGTAAAAAGCCGGACGAGCACAACCCGCGCGGCTATTTCGAGTACGAACGCGCGCTGAATCTCGGAAACGAAGGCGAAACGGCGGATTGGGTTGCAGATGCACAAGGCAAAGCGGTCAAGGTCATCGCGTACCAACTGCAACACTTGCCCGCGACGTTCGAGTACCGCGTGATTTTTATGCAACGCAAAATTGCCGAGGTGCTCGCATCCTGGGGCAAGATGGGCTTGACGCGCCCGGATGTGACATTGAGCGAGCGCGAGCAAATCCTCGCGTTCAAAACCGAGTACGCGATTTACGAGGCGCGACTTGCGCGGCAAAAAAACGCGCACGTCCTATTCGTTCAATACAACGATGTGCTTGCCAAGCCACCCGAACAAATCGCGCGCGTGCGCGAATTTCTCGCCAAGTCACTCGATGCCGATGCGATGCTCGCGGCGATTGACCCGGCGTTGTATCGCAATCGGCTGTGAGCGAAAATATTATTACAGGGAGAATCTAATTGAACAGCAAAGAATCCATCGAAAAGAAAAAAATGGGAAAAGCCGGAACTGATCGTGTTGGTGCGTCACAAGCCGGAGGAGGCGGTGCTGTCGGGTTGTAAAACTTATTCTAACGGTCAAGCGCCAGGTTTTGTCTATAAAAACTGTGTTGCGAGTACAGGGGCGTGCGTCACTTGCAGTTTCCAGTTCGGTTCCTAATTGTTTATCGAGCCACTATATTCACTATTTTATCAACTTGCCATTTCAAATCAAGGGAGAATTCCAATGCACGACCAACCGTCAAGCGAAAAGCAACCATGGGAGAAACCCGAATTGACCGTGCTGGTACGCAACAAGCCGGAAGAGCAAGTGCTCAGTGGGTGCAAGACTATAGGAGGACAAGGCGGGAATAATTCCGGATCAACCAACAACGATTGTATACAAAGTCTTTTTCCACCGGACGTACCGATCCCTGCTCCGTGTGGAGCGGCGAATTGTAGTTCCATAACAAGTTCCTAAGCGGAAACATGTCCACCTCCTTTGTCACCGAAATTGAGGGTGCGTCCATCTCCGGTGTAAAACTGCGTGAACTCACGCGCACCTTACTCGAACGCGGCAAGCCGTTTCGCTTTACCGCACACGGCTACAGCATGTCACCGTTCATCCAGGACGGCGACATCATCACACTCGCGCCATTCGAGGATGAGCCGCACGTTGGCGAGGTTATCGCATTCATCAATCCGGAGAGTGATCGATTGGTAGTGCATCGTCTCGTCGCCGTAACGCCGGAGGGATTTGTCATCAAGGGGGACAACATCCCGGAACCGGATGGTATGTTTGCGCGTGCGCAAATGCTGGGTCGCGTCGTGCGCGTCGAACGCGAGGGGCGCGTGGTCAGTGGCGGCATCGGCGTGGAACGCGCGGCGATTGCCTTTCTCTCGCGCGAACGGATTTTGCTCGCGCTCAAAACGCTGTACTATATTCCGCGTCGTGTTGCGGGCGCGATACTGCGACGCGTTCACAATCTCGCGGCGTATCGCGCGCTGGGTCGGCGCGTGCAACCGCGCGTTGTCATTGTTGAAGCGAGTGATGATGAACTCGCCGAGGTGCAACGACGATTCAATCCCGGCGTGTGGATGCGTCCTGCTCGGCGCAATCCCAACACCACGCACTATGTCGCCAAAGTCGGCGACGAACTTGCCGGGTTTGTCGAACTCGTGCGACATCCGCCGGAACATTTTCCGTATGTCGGACACTGGTTGTTTTCACTTTACGTGTGGACGCGCTTTCGCGGATTCGGCATCGGCGAATTATTGACGCGCCAAGTGATGATGCAAGCGCAGAGCGAAGGCGCACGCGAAGTGTTACTCGTCGTGTTGGCGGACAATGCGCCCGCCATCCAACTCTATCGCAAACTGGGATTTGCACACATCGCACATCCCGCACTCGATGAACAATTTTCCACTGAGCCGCGCCGACGAATTGTGATGCGCGTAAACCTGATCGCAAGAGAGAATCAATGACGCAACTCGAAATTCAACAATTCGCACTCTGGGATAAACTCAAAGCGAAACGCGTGCCACTATCGTTCGATCTCGAAATCACCGCACGCTGTAACAACGATTGCCGCCACTGTTACATCAATCTTCCGGCAAACGATGCGAACGCGCGCGCGCGCGAACTGACCCGGGACGAAATTCTCGGCATTGCCGACCAAGCCGTGCAACTCGGCGCGATGTGGTGTCTCATCACCGGCGGTGAGCCGCTCTTGCGCGACGATTTCGCCGACATCTACCTGGGTTTGAAACGCAAAGGGCTGTTCGTTTCCGTGTTTACAAACGCCACGACGATTCGCGCCGAACACATTGCATTGTTCAAAAAATATCCGCCGCGTGATATCGAAGTGACGATTTACGGTTCGACGCGCGAATCGTACGAGCGCGTCACGCGCAAGTCCGGCACATTCGCCGCATTCACGCGCGGACTCGATGCGTTGTTCGAGGCAGGCATCAAGGTGCGCCTCAAAGCGATGGCACTCCGCTCGAACCTGGACGATATGGAAGCGATTGCCGCGTTCGGTCGCGCGCGCACCAAAGATTTTTACCGATTCGATCCACAGCTGCATCTGCGATTCGATGCCGACCCGGTGCGCAACGAGGAAATCAAACAAGAGCGCTTGACGCCGGCAGAAATCGTTGCGCTCGAACGCGCGGACGAAAAACGCTTTGGCGCAATGGAAGCCAAAAAAGACACGCTCATCAATGATGAGTTCACACATTTGGGATGCGATCATCTTTTTCATTGCGGCGCGGGCAATGGCAGTTTCAACGTGGGATACGATGGCACGTTCCGGCTGTGTTCATCGTTGTGGGCGCCGGGCGCGACAGTGAATTTGCGCGAGGTCAGCTTGCGCCAAGCCTGGGAAACGCTCGTGCCGCGTGTGCGCGATTTGCGTTCGCAGAATCCAGACTATTTGACGACCTGTCGCAAATGCGCGATTGTCAATTTGTGTTTGCACTGCGCCGCGCACGCGCATCTCGAAACCGGCGCGATGGACGGCGCGACGCCGTACTTTTGCGAGGTGGCACACGCACGCGCGGAAAACATCCAAAAAGCATCGCTGGGAACAGCACCCATATTTGAATAGCTTGTCAAATCCACTCCAACTTGAAATGGATTGTGTTTTACCGCCGTTTGGCAAAGCGTTGTTTCGCGCACACCCACCCTCACGCGAGCACAAGAACAGTGCTCGCGTTTTTCTTTTGGCGCCGGGCTTTTACAAAAGCCTGCGATTAAGGTATATTGTCCCCGCTTTGAAAGCGCAATAATCGGCACAATCATTCATGTCGGAGTACCATGCCCGCGCAGTTGCAAGTCACAAATCTAGGCAAGCATTTTCAATCGCCTCGCGGCGATGTAATTGCATTGCAAAATATTTCGTTCGTGGTACCGCAAAATGAATTCACGTGCATCGTCGGTCCCAGTGGGTGCGGCAAATCCACCTTGTTACGCCTGATTGCCGGCTT